>JABMRH010000231.1 GCA_013202725.1 Desulfobacteraceae bacterium | reverse complement strand
GATACCGGCAGCCATTATGACAAAAAGTATAATCGAACCGGATATTCCAAGAAATATAAAGACAAAGAAACCGTATTTGACAATTCTTGGAACCGCAAGGGATATAAAAAATGAAAACAAATCCAAAAAGGATCGATGTAAGGTCTTGATTAGCACATTAGTGGAAGTGGAACGCCCTTTCGAAAAGGAATAACAAGTCCGCCTCAGGCGGATCAATCTTAGTGTCTTGGTGACTGAGTAGTTAATAAGATGTTAAAAAAACTCTTGACAAAAAATAATAATAGTATAAAAGAACTAAGAAACTTAAAAAAGGCAGTTAAATAATGGATAAATTTTCAGGCAAATATTTTAGTTTTTATTGGTATTTTTTTTATAATACCGGTTTGCCTGAGGTGCGTTGACGATATTTAAAAAATTATTTAAACGCAAAAAGCCGCGGGCAGACCTTAAAACCCACGGCTTTTTTGTTTTAAAAGGCCGTGGGGAATAAAGTGCTTCATGGCCTTTTTGCACAAAAGGAGGTATGTTATGACGATTTTAGGTAAACGTATTCGGTTGGAACGTATAGTTAACCGGAATACAGGCAAAACAGTAATTGTTCCAATGGACCACGGCATTTCGGTTGGCCCTATCGACGGTCTGCAGGATATGAAGACTATAATACAAAAAGTGGCTGAAGGCGGAGCAAATGCTACCGTTATACATAAGGGTCTTGTCGGTGAAGGCCATCGCGGGGGTGGGATAGATATAGGATTAATTTTACATTTGTCCGCATCAACCAGTCTTTCGCCATATCCCAATGCCAAAACTCTGGTTTGTTCGGTTGAAGAGGCTGTAAAGCTTGGTGCGGATGCAGTATCCATACATGTAAATCTGGGAAATGGCGGTGAAAAAGAGATGTTAAATGATTTTGGAAAGGTAAGCTATGAAGCTCGCACATGGGGGATGCCGCTTCTTGCCATGATTTATCCACGGGGCGAGAAGATCAAGGATGAGTATGATGTTGAGGCAATAAAGCATGCGGCGCGTGTTGGAAGTGAAATGGGAGCCGATATTGTTAAGGTTTCATACACAGGCTCTACAGAGACCTTTAAAGAGGTTGTTGCGGGCTGTTCGGTTCCTGTGGTAATTGCAGGCGGCGCCAAAATGGATTCAGACAGGGACATATTGGAAATGGTAAAGGGCGCGATTGATGCAGGCGGCGGCGGTGTTTCCATAGGCCGCAACGTATTTCAGCACAAACATCCAGATCGAATAGTAAGAGCTATTTCAGGTATTGTTAATGACGGCATCAGCGTGGAAGAAGGCCTGAAAATTTTGGAATAAGAGGATTAATACAATGAAAAAAATTTGGGTAAAGGTGGATCCATGGAATAAGAAAATGGTAACAACCGCTCTTGAAGGTGGGGCGGACGGCATAATGGTTCCAAAGGGATATAGCAAAAAGGTTAAGGAGCTTGGCGTAATACAAACAATCTCAGAAGACGGCGACTTAAAGCCTGGTAAGGATGTTCTCTTTTTTACAATAAAAAGCGGAAAGGATGAAGAAGAGATTGTTAAGCTCTGTCAGAATAAAAAGGTGATTCTTCAGTGCAGCGACTGGACTGTGATTCCTCTTGAAAATCTGATAGCAAAAGGGGCTGATGTAATAGCGCAGGTTCATAATTTTAAAGAGGCACAGACAGCGCTCGGCATTCTGGAAAAAGGGGTAAACCATATACTGTTTCATACCGGCAACGTAGTTGAGCTGAAAAAAGCTCTTTCCCTGATTAAAGCAGTTGAGGGTAAAACCGCTCTTGAGGAGGCCGAGATTGTTGAAATAACTCCTGTTGGAATGGGGGACAGGGTGTGTGTGGATACATGCACATCAATGACTTCAGGCCAGGGGATTCTGGTCGGCAACAGCAGCAGCGCCTTATTCCTTGTTCATGCTGAAACTGTTTCCAATCCTTATGTTGCTCCAAGGCCGTTCAGAATAAATGCCGGACCGGTTCATGCATACACAAGGGTCCCCGGCGGAAAAACCAGATACCTTTCAGAGCTTTCAGCAGGAGACCATGTATTAATCGTTGATTTTAAAGGAAACACATCTGTCGGCGCTGTGGGGCGCTTAAAGATCGAAAAACGCCCTTTAATGCTGATAAGAGCGGTTGTCGGCGACCGGAAGATAACAACCATCCTTCAAAATGCGGAAACAATTCGGCTGACTAACCCCAAAGGCAAGCCGGTGTCGGTCGTAAGCCTATTGCCGGGTGATAAGGTTCTGGTGGCTGTTGAGGAATGCGGCAGGCACTTCGGTCACAAGATAGATGAAACTATAACGGAAAAGTAATGAAATATTATGACAAATTCTGAAATAATAAAAACAGATGACTTGGATTCCGATATCGATTCGCTGAGGGCCTCTATAGATGAAATCGACATGGAAATCCTTGATTTGATCAACAGGAGACTTTTACTTGCAAAGCAGATATGGGTAATCAAAAAGCGGAAAGGTGAAAAGGTTTTAGACCCTGCTCGTGAAAGCAATATAATAAACAGTCTTTTAAGTTTAAACAAAGGCCCGTTGAGCAGGAAAGCACTCCATCATATCTTTGCAGAAATAATCTCTTCGTCCCGCGAAGTTCAAAAAAAGGAGATTATAACATACCTTGGCCCGGAAGCTACATTTACGCACATTGCAGCTATGAACCATTTTGGACATACGGTTTCCCTTGTCCCGCAGACCAGCATCCGTGATATATTCGGCGAGGTGGAAAAAGGCGCCTGTACTTATGGGGTCGTTCCTGTTGAGAATTCAATTGAAGGCACTGTCAATTATACTCTGGATCTTTTTTTTGAATCTGATCTAAAGATTTGCGCAGAGATATACCATGCAATTTCTCATGATCTGTTATCAAAAACAGATAGCTTGAAAGATATTGCAAAGGTCTATTCCCATCCTCATGCATTTGCCCAGTGCCGCAGATGGATCGGAAAACACCTTCCTGAGTCCGTGCTTGAGGAATGCAGCAGCACGGCTCGCGCAGCCCAAAAAGCATCGGGAAATCCGGGATCGGCCGCAATTGCCTCCAGTGAAGCGGCGCAGATGTATGGCCTGAATGTGGTTGCTTCCAGGATCGAGGATTTTTCAAGGAATGTAACAAGGTTTCTTGTGATCGGGCATGATGATATACACAGAACAGGAAATGACAAGACTTCGATTATGTTTGTCACGGCTCATGTTCCGGGAGCG
>JABMRH010000230.1 GCA_013202725.1 Desulfobacteraceae bacterium | reverse complement strand
GCATATCTCTCTGCGGAGATGGGAGTCGGGCCACAGGAACATCTTGATATAATATATAAAACGTTTAAATTTTGCGTCATATAAGGCATTAAAAGGGTAGTTTTGTGGCGTTTTAAGCGCTAAAAATACTTATGTTTGGGAGGTTAACCCTTAAATATCAGATGTATAGCGTGGCCCGACCCTCAGCCGATCAGACCCGCACCACCACTTTGCTTTTCCAACTGCCTAACGCTAAATGCACCGCAATTCTATCCCGGCTACTCTATCCGGCGCTTCAATTTAGGCAGGAAAGCCAGTTCGCTGCACTGGCAACAAGTATTGTATCAGATCCATTTCTGATTTTCCTGCCAACATTTTTTTGGTTAATCAATTGAATCGCTGGAATATGTAAAATATTTTGAAATTTTACCAGATGTGGACTGATGGTCGTCTCCGATAATTTTGCTTCAACCATGAAAAACGGATTTCCGTTTTTGGTGACCAGGAAATCCACTTCTTCCTTTTGCTTGTTTCTTAAATACCAGAGTTCATATTCTCCGAGACCAAAATCATTCCAGAGCGTTATAGCGCGGCTTAGTTCTACGGCAACCATATTTTCAAAACGTAAAGCCTCGTCATGAACCCTGCAATAATCATAAAAGTAGATTTTTGGTTCTTTAACCAGGCTTCTGGAAATGCGTTTGCTGTAGGGTCGAATTTTAAAAACAAGAAAAAATTTCTCAAAAACTGTAATCCAGGAAGATACTGTCTTATGAGATATTTTTAATGTACGTGCATGATTTGAAAAAGAAAATGGACTGCCGACGCACCCGGATAAAAGAAAATATAAAGCCTCCATTGCGTCCACCTGTCGAACGGCGAATTCGTTTCTTATATCATCTCTTATAATCTGGCTGTGATAGGATTTGGCCCAACGGCGGTATTTCAACTTGGTACCCTTGAGAAAAGGTTCCGGAAATCCGCTTACTTGAAACATGGTTTCCCACGCTTCCTGAGCGATAGCACTTTGTTCCGGGATTTCCGTTAGAATACTGACATCTTCTATGCCTATCGATAAAGCAAAAATCTCCCCGATGGTAAAAGGGTAAAGATGAAAATGTAAATACCTACCCGCTAACGCGGCCCCTTTTTTTCGTGAAAGCTCCAGCCGCCCGCTGCCGGTAACCAAAAAGCGAAATTCATCAGCGTAACCGTCGTAAATACCTTTCAGGTAGTTTTTCCAGTCTATATATTTATGAATCTCATCCAGAATAATCAATGGAAGGTCTCCCTTTTTGCGGTCCACCTCCTCAAAAAAAGTCGGATTGGTTAAAATTCTGGCCTTGTTGGCTGGAATGTCATAGTTGAAATATAGTGAAACAGGTTCTTTAGACGCAATGTTTTTCGCAAAGGTTGTTTTACCGGCCTGCCGAGGCCCGGAAACAAGGATCAACTTTTTTTCTGTGTTAAAATCAGCCCATATTTTCTTAAAATAATTTCTTTTCCGCATGTTGACCAATTTAACATTAATTACCATAAAGTCAAGACTAAATGGCAATTAAATCCAAAATGGTCAAATCGTATTTACCTTCAAGAAATTTAGGGGGTTTTTGGCTGTTTTCTCAGTCGATAAGAACCTCTTGATCTTTGCGGACAGAATTAATCAGGTAAACATGAGAACTTCTTGCTAAGTCTTTTAGACTGATTACTTTTTCTTTGACTTTATTTTGTTTTATCAACCAGGCCCGGAAAGTGCCGGCAAGCAAGCCGCACTGAACCGGAGGGGTGTACAGTTCTCCGTCCAGCTCAACTACAATATTGGCGATACAAGATTCTGTTACTTCGCTTTTTTCATTCCACAAGATTACATCATCATATCCGGGGCATGCCGCCAACGCTTGATCATACACGCGTCGGTTGGTTGTTTTGTGATACAGAAAAAGATTTGAAGAATCGATGGGTGACTGTGCAAGGCATACGCGCTGTATATGTGCAGCAATGGAATGTCGCAGGACTTCGGGTTTACAAGTAATATGTCCGTTTTTTGCCACGAGTAAACGGACCTTATGCGCGGTATGTGGAAAAGCACGTGCCAAAGAGAAAAGTTTATCGCGTATCGCGTCAATATCAGCAGAAAAAGAAAAATAGATGGCAGAGTCCTTGAGACGCGCCAGATGCTGTTGCAGCAGATAATATCCATTCTCAGGCGTCCACAAGATCGTTTCAAGAAGCGAAAAATCAGGCGATCTTTCAGTGAGTATCTTTGCCTTTGTTTGACATTCCTCAAATTCAATTGTCTCTGTGGAATCCCAGACAATGCCGCCGCCGACGCCATATTCAGCCTGGCCTTTGATTTTATCGACAAGTATCGTCCGAATGGCGACATTGAACTGCGCTTTGCGATCAGGGCTTATGAACCCAATGCTGCCTGTGTATATTCGACGCGGACTTGTTTCAAGTTCCGCTATGATCTGCATAGTGCGGGGCTTCGGAGCTCCCGTAATGGAAGCCGGAGGAAAAAGAGCTTTTAATATCTCGGACAAACCAGCCTTTGTTTCCGCAGTGACCGTTGAGGTCATTTGCCATAGGGTTGGATATTTTTCTATATCATACAGGCTGCTTACCTGTACGCTCCCGGTGCGTGCGATCCGCCCCATATCGTTCCGAACCATATCAACGATCATGATATTTTCCGCCCTGTTTTTTTCTGAATGATGGAGCCATTGGGCCTGCTTGATGTCGTAGCGCAAAGTCATCCCCCTCGAGACAGTTCCCTTCATGGGACGAGAACTCAGCTTATTGCCATCGAGATGAAAAAACAGTTCGGGTGAGACGGAACAGATAGACCATTCTTCTGTATTCACGAAGGCTCCATACCGGGTATTTTGTGCCTTCACTAATTCAATGAAGTATTCCCATGGATCACCGATAAAGGGTGACGTCAGGCGATAGGTAAAATTGACTTGATACGTATCTCCTTCTTCAATATTTTTTTTGATTTTAGCGATAGCGTCCTGGTAAGCATCTCGCGTCAGCGAAGGTATCCATGTTAGTGATTGGCCCAGTGATTGATCGGAGCAACATTTTCTCGCTGCTGGAAAGCGGATCTGTTCGGGTTGGCTGTAAATTCCGAACCATATAAGGGGAAATGAACCATTCCTGTTTACTACAAGCGCCGGATCAAAAGCGGGCGCTGCCTCGTAAGCAATGAAGCCTGCCGCATAAAGACCATCTTTGTTAACTGTTTTTTCAATTGCGTTTAAGGCCGGAAGGACTTCTTCAACTCTATGTGCAGAAATAATCCGCCGAGGGTTGCGGAAATGCAGCCAACACTGCTGAGCGGCATCGTGAATTACAACGCCATTAATCATATCATCAATATTTATCATGCGCCTGAGCTTTTTATTGTCGAACTATGGAAATTTATTATTTTTATATTCGCTCGCTATTGCGGTTTAAGACTTGACACGTTTGCGATGTTTTGGCAGTTTGGAAAGTATATCCTTTCTTATTTTTGGAAACAGTTCGCTTGGATACGCAAAAACAAACCCCTGTCCAAAATCTATGCCCATATCCAACAATGTTCTTAACTCAGATTTGGTTTCAATTCCCTCAGCTATCACTTTTACGCCTGTTTCATGGCCGAATCTTTGTAAGGCCCCTACCAGTTGCTGTTTTACATTGTCCGTGTCTATGTTACGAATAAGGGACATATCAATTTTCAGGAAATCCGGTTTTAACTCGATTATGGATTGCAGGGTCGCAAAACCCGCCCCTGCATCATCGATCGCTATTTTAAAACCTAAAGCTCGAAAGTATTCAAGGACACTTCTAAAGGCTGAAAAATCGATTATGGCTGATCGTTCTGTAATTTCCAGAACGATTTGATCAGGAGTTAACTTTGAATCAAACAAGAGGGTAGAGGCTGCT
>JABMRH010000229.1 GCA_013202725.1 Desulfobacteraceae bacterium | reverse complement strand
TTAACCAGAGGAATATATTGTATATTTCTAGTATTGAAATTTGAGCCTGACGCAGTAATCGGGCAAAAGGGGGCGTTTTGCAAAGGTCTCGATGCAAATGGGCCGGTACAGATCTTCTTTATATTAAGTATCATGACAACGAGTGGGGTATTCCGTTGCATGATGATCGCAAATTATTTGAGCTTCTTATACTTGAAGGAATGCAGGCCGGATTAAGCTGGATAACCATCTTGAAAAAACGTAAAAATTACCAGAAAGCATTTAACTGCTTTGATTATAATAAAATAGCAAAGTACGATTCAGGCAAAATAAGTGAACTGCTCCTTAATAAAGGAATTATTCGAAACAAACTAAAAATCGAAGCTGCAGTTCAAAACGCAAGAGCATTTCTATCTGTTCAAAAAGAGTTCGGCAGCTTTGATACATATATCTGGAGGTTTATTGACGGCAAACCGATAAAGAACGCATGGAAAACTCATGAGGAGATTCCTTCAAAAACAGATGAATCGATAGATATGAGCATTGATTTGAAAAAGAGGGGGTTTAAATTTACAGGTCCGACAACCTGTTATGCGTTTATGCAGGCTGCAGGAATGGTCAATGATCATGTTGTTGATTGTTTCAGGTATCATGAGATCTGAAAAAAATAAAAACAAAGGATCGCCAAGTTAGGGCTCGCCCTTAAAGAAGGAGTGTAAAAATGACTTGTAGTGCATCCTCCGACAGAAGACAAAATATCGGTTTTGTCTCAACCCGCATTGCAGGGACAGATGGTGTCTCCCTGGAAATAGCAAAATGGGCTGATGTTTTTGAAAAGGAAGGATTTAACTGCTTTTACTTTGCCGGCGAGCTTGAAGAGCCCCTGGATTGTTCGTATCTTGTAGAAGAAGCCCACTTCAAACACCCTGACATCGAGTATATTAACCAAAACTGCTTTGGAGCCCGCACACGATCCCGCTTGATAACGAAAAAGATTCATGAAGCTTGTCAAAAAATAAAGGATCATCTTTATAAATTCATCGAAAAATTCAACATCGAGCTTTTAGTTCCTGAAAATGCTCTGTCAATACCACTCAATATTCCTCTCGGCATTGCCATTACAGAAGTAATATCAGAAACCGGAATACCTGTAATAGCTCACCATCACGATTTTTTCTGGGAACGGCAGAATCTCATGACTAACGCTGTCTGGGAATACATCAACATGGCCTTTCCGCCTCATCTGCCGTCAATCTGGCATGTGGTAATCAACTCTTCAGCCTGTAACCAGTTAAGTCTCAGAACAGGGATTTCAGCAACTATCATCCCAAATGTAATGGACTTTGACAATCCGCCGGCTCCTCTCGATGATTATGCGTCTGATGTGCGAGAAGCCCTTGGAATCGAAGATGATGAGCTTTTTGTTCTTCAGCCCACAAGGGTTGTAAAACGTAAAGGGATTGAACATGCAATAGAGCTTGTGAGCAGGCTTGGAATGAAGGCCAAACTCGTTATTTCACATGCCTCTGGCGATGAAGGTTATGATTATGAACAGAGGCTAAAGAACTATTCAAAGCTGATGAATGTTGATACGGTTTTTGTTTCAGATATTATTAATGAACAGAGAGGATATACCAAAACAGGAAAGAAAATTTACAACCTTAATGATATTTATCCACATGCCGACCTTGTCACTTATCCTTCGTACGTTGAGGGTTTCGGCAATGCTTTTCTTGAAGCAATATATTTCCGCAAACCAGTGGTAATGAACGCTTATGCAATTTACACGATGGATATCAAGCCAAAAGGGTTTTCTGCAATAGAAATTAACGGGTATGTGACGGAAAAAGCGGTTTTAGAGGCGAGAAAAGTTCTAACAGACCCGGAGTATTACAACAAAATGGTTACTCGTAACTATGAGATAGCCAGACGTTACTATTCTTACTCTGTTCTTCATCAAAAACTTAAAAACCTTATTTTAGATTACATAACTTACAAAAGCTAAGGAGGAATAAACCATGGCGGAGAAGATTATTATCTTTGGGAAAAATACTTGACCTTACACAACAGCGGCTCGTGAAGCTTTTGTGAAAAAAGGCAAGGATGTGGAATATTTTGACGTTTTATCAGATGCCGACAAACTAAATACAATGCTTAAATATTCTGATGGAAGTCGGAAGGTCCCGGTTATTATTGACCAGGGCAAGGTAGCCATAGGCTTTAATGGAAGATCGTGAGGCGTTTAGGCATGCCGGCTGTATGCCGGCAATGATATAGGTTAGATAGTTATGAACAATATGGAAAAACAGTTTCTTGTCGACGACATTAAAACAGGCGAGTCATGGCGTCTCTTCAAGATCATGGGTGAATTTGTTGATGGGGTGGAAACTCTTCATGATGTGGGTCCTGCGGTTAGCATATTCGGGTCGTCCAGAATAAAGGCCAATGATCCGATTTATAAAAAAACCGAGGAAATCGCCTCTCTTTTTGTGAAAAACGATTTTGCGGTAATTACCGGAGGCGGGGGCGGAGTGATGGAAGCGGCAAACAAAGGAGCTGCGATGGCAGGGGGAGCTTCTGTCGGGCTGAATATCGTTCTTCCATTTGAGCAAAAACCAAATCAGTATTCCAATATTAAGCTTGAGTTTAAGTATTTTTTTATCCGCAAGGTGATGTTTGTTAAGTATGCCATGGCTTACATAATAATGCCCGGAGGTTTCGGAACTCTGGATGAACTGTTTGAATCGGTTACACTGATTCAAACCCGTCGTATAAAACCATTTCCTGTAATTCTGGTTGGTTCCGACTACTGGTCCGGGCTTATAGCGTGGGTTAAATCCCGTTTGCTTGAAAATAAAATGATATCACCGGAACATCTTGATATTTTACAGATTATAGATGAACCAGAAGAAATTGTAAAGGCAGTAAAGAAGATTGTGATTGTCTGATCTGAAGCTGTTGCTGTGGTTGCTATCAAACCTCTTTATTACGGCCGCGAACTATCATGACGGAGCAACGAGCTTTATGCACGACTCTCTTTGCTATGCTGCCGAATAAGACAAACCCCATGCCTGAGAGTCCGTAGGCTCCCATTACCGCAAGATCTATACTCTTTTCTTCAAGAAAGGTTAATATTTCAGAAGAAACATGTCCGTTTAGAACCACGAGTTCATAATCAATTTGATCCGCCAGCCTGCTGCCGTATTCCTGCTGCATACGTTCTTCCAGGTTCAAGATCAATGCATTGCTGTGCTCAAACGGTAAAACCCATTCGGTTTCCGTTGTTAACGGATTGATTACCGGAGGCAACACGTGAATCAAAAAAAGTTTAGCCTGGTATTTCCCTGCCAGATCAAAAGCCTGCACAAAGGCTGCTTCAGCATTTGTGGAAAAATCTGTACAAACAGCGATTGTTTTTATTGACATAGTATTCTCCTTTTAAAGATGTTGTGTTATTCCTACAACACCACTTACCATTTTAGATGTCATTTCGAGGAGCGAAGCAACGAGAAATCTTATTATAAAACAAATAGTTAAAGATTTCTCCCTTTGGTCGAAATGACAAGTGTCGTTGTAGAGTTAGAGATATATAGAATAACAGCAAAATTCCCAAAGGAAGAAAGATATAGCAGAAGGATGAAGAACCTATTTTATTTATATTGATTCCATACAATCTTTCTCGTATTATTAGCAGGATTATTCTTGCAATAGGAAGATGCGCGGAAGATATCGAATAAGGAAGTAAACCATGACAGATAAAAAAGCACTTCGCCTTACTGAGACGGTTGCCGGTTCGGGCTGAGCTTCTAAATTGCCTCCAGGGGACCTGGAGAGGGCATTATGCGGGTTGGAGTTTCCGACTGATTCAAATCTTATTGTTGGTCTGGACCGCGCGGACGACGCAGGAGTTTATAAGATCACGGATGATATCGCCATGATTCAGACCGTTGATTTTTTCACGCCGATTGTCGATGATCCTTACTGGTTCGGACAGATTGCCGCTGCTAATGCCTTAAGCGATGTCTATGCCATGGGAGGAGTTCCCAAAACAGCCATGAATATTGTAGCCTTTCCAGTCAAACAGATGGAGATGTCTGTACTCCGTCAGATCATCCAGGGAGGCCTGGATAAGATGAGAGAGGCAGGTGTCGTTCTTGTGGGAGGACACAGCGTGGAGGACAAAGAGCTGAAATACGGCCTTTCGGTTACCGGTTTTGTCCACCCGGATCATGTCCTTACAAAGAAGGCTCTTAATGTCGGAGATCGTTTAATACTTACCAAGCCGCTTGGCACCGGTATTATTAACACAGCTATTAAAGGGGGCATTGCTTCCACTGAAGCCATAGAATTTGTTACACATCTTATGGCTACGCTTAACAGGGATGCAGCTCAAGTGATGAAAGGGTTTCCTGTTCACGCCTGCACCGATATTACCGGTTTTGGCCTGATAGGTCATGTTGCTGAAATGGTAGTAGATTCCGAATTTGGAATCAGCCTCTGGTCTGAGAAGATACCGATAATCCCTGAAGCCCTTGATTATGCGGCAATGGGGCTTGTGCCTGCCGGAGCTTATAATAACAGGAAGTTTCGTGAGGGTATGGTCGATATTTCTCCTTCCGTAAAACAGGCTGTTCTGGATATTCTTTATGATCCCCAGACATCCGGGGGATTGCTGATTTGTGTGGAAAGTGAGAGCGCAGGCGATCTGGTAAATGAATTAAAGAAAAAAGGGATAGATGATGCCGCAGTTATCGGAGAGGTATTATCTGAACCGAAAGAGAAAATAATTGTAACTTAGGTGGCCAAAAAATCAACCTCGAAAAGTGTAAACTACAAAATAAAGGATACCGTTTTCTCTGTGATCTCTGTGTGCTCAGTGGTGAAAATGGTTTGGTGAACAGATGATCTATCTTGATTATAATGCTACAACCCCGATAGATTCGGATGTTGCAGCGGCTATGATGCCGTTTATCAAGGAAGAATTCGGAAATCCCAGCAGCTCATATTCTCTGGGAATAAGGGCAAAACAGGCGCTTGAAAAGGCACGCGGTCAGGTGGCAAGACTCCTCGGGTGTGAATCCAGAGAAATCGTTTTTACCAGCGGCGGAAGCGAATCAAACAACATGGTGCTAAAGGGTGTGGCTTTAAGCCTGCGCTCTAAAGGCCGTCACATCATTACCACAGCGATTGAACATCCTGCTATCTTCAATCCTGCTATCTTTCTCATGGAAAACGGCTGGGACGTAACATTTCTTCCTGTTGATAAATATGGCCTTCTGGATCCTGACGAGGTTAAAAAGGCTATAAGAAAAGATACTGTATTAATATCTGTAATGCATGCAAACAATGAAACAGGCACCATACAGCCTGTTCAGGAAATTGGCCGGCTCTCAAGGGAACACGGCATTTTCTTTCATACAGATGCGGCTCAATCTGTCGGCAAGATTAAAACCGATGTAAATGATCTATGCGTGGATTTTTTAACCATTGCCGGTCACAAATTATATGCACCTAAAGGGATAGGCGCCCTCTATATCCGCAATGGAATTGAGATCGTTCCATTGATTCATGGCGGGGGTCAGGAGAAAGGCCGAAGGGCAGGCACTGAAAATGTAATTCTTAATGTAGTCCTGGGAGCTGCCTGTGAACTGGCGGGAAAGCATCTGGAAGATTACACGGCCCGTATTATTTCCCTGCGTGACAGGTTTCATGATAAAATAGTAAAAAAGGTCCCTGAAGTTGTACTAAACGGGCATCCTGAAAACCGTCTTCCAAATACTCTCAATCTTTCATTTCCAGGCTTGATTGGCAGTGAGATTCTAAGAGGTATTCCGGACTTGTGCGCTTCTACAGGTTCTGCCTGCAAGGATCGTTCAGTAACTATTTCTCATGTTCTTGCGGCAATGGGAGTTTCCCGTGAGATAGGGATGGGAGCGGTACGCCTCACACTTGGCAGGCCTACAACTGAGGAGGAAGTTGATCAGGCGGCAGAGTGGATAATAAAAGCAGTAAAGGGATTATGAGAAATTTAAAATATATATCTACCCGTATATTTTGTGCTGTGTTTTTGATTTTTTTCTTGAGCGACGGCAATGTTTATGCAGAATCGACAAAAAGCGATGTAGAAAAGATCAAAGTTTTTGTCAGCATTTTGCCTCAGGCATACTTTGTGGAGCGC
>JABMRH010000228.1 GCA_013202725.1 Desulfobacteraceae bacterium | reverse complement strand
GGATGTTCCTCAGTTTATAAGTTTGTATCGTCAAGAATGGAATAGCTAAATCCTTTTTTTAGTTCATAGTTCCAGATCTCGTTAACTGCTTATCATAATAATCATATCTTTTATTCGCTTTAAAAGGAAATACTGTGATGGCCTGCATTTATTCATCTCAGTATTGTCAATTCTGAAAACTTGAAGTTGTTGTCAAACTTAAACAGCACTGGAAAATGTTTCAGGCATATCTCTGAAGAAATGGGGCTTCATTTTTCTTGTAATCCTGTGACTGGTCATTTGATCCTCATAATCTCTCATCGTTGTGCATGTGACTTATCTTTTCCTTTACCCATGAGCGTACTAATTGAGCTCTATCGATGCCTGACCGTTTGGATTCCATGTCAATTATTCTGACATCTCTTGGATCGAGTCTTAATTGGATTAACTTTTTAGGTGGGCGTGTGAATTTCATTGTTCCTTCCTTCCACCCTTCAAAATCCTCCGGCTCATTATTATCCCAAAACTTCTCCAGTTTCTCATCATTCATCGGGGGAATAGCACTGACTTTCTTGGAGTTTTTCATTATATTATCCCTCTCTTTTTATTATACATTTTTCTTTGATTCTTATTCATGTCTCTTGCAGTAATTATTTTAATGAAGTTGATTCTCTGTTTAAAGCCTAATTTAGTCACTTCTTCTGAAGACAACAATCTAATCAATATCAATAGATATCGGCCTGAAAATGTCTGTCCATAAATAAAATAACAATCACGGTAAGTTATAGAAAAAGTATGAGGATCATCATAAATGGCCTCTTCAACTTCCCAGATTTCTATATTATGTTTTTTTAAAAGCTTTTCTCTTACACCGGATGATATCGTTACTTCACATTGAAAAACCTTCCCTCGACCCATATTATCCTCCAAAAGTATCTTAAAAATATCTTAAAGTATCCAATAATATCTGTCAACATGAATTAGAACACAATTTCAAGCACAGTTAGGGGATATCCATTGGGTCATTGATTACTTTTATTCCAGCAGATTTAACTCCTGCTCCTCGGCGATTTTCTGTATAAAATCACAAAAAATACAGAGTAATTTGCCATAAGCAGCGCGACATAGAAGTTGGACTTTTTACAAACCTGTCAAACATTTTCCTTGCAATCGGCCAATGTTGCCATTATCATGCCAAATAAAAATGGCAAACCATGAGACCTTTGAAAAAGGATTAACCAATGGCTAAAATATTCCGGCCAAGCAGCCGCGAAGCGACCATCTTATCAAAAATAGAGTCTTCAAGAGAATTTGAGCGCAAAAAGGCAATAAACAGTATAAGAGACTGTATTGAACCTCTTTCCAATGCAATTGCCACAAAGCTTATTGAAAACAATCTCGTTGAAACCACCAATAAAAATTCCCTGGAAGAACAGATAATGCGATGTCTCGATAAGTTAACCAAATCTGAAGATTTTGATGTTGACTTTCAGATAGCGCCATTCAGACACATTACACGAGATCCTAATATTGTAAGCATTTATACTGCAGCCTTTGTTATAGAGCAGCTTCTAAAGCACAAGGATGTAGTTGATATTTTCGGTTCCGACGAAGATATATATATCTGTATAAACCGTCAGGTTGAAAAATTTCTTTCCCAATAAACAATGCGCTCCTTATTCCATCCCAGGCTAATAAACGGCCCCTTTGAAGACCCCGGCCTGTTCATACCATTTTTTTTTGAGAAACGCGCCGTAATCTTCGATCTGGGCGATATTTATTCTCTCTCAGCAAAGGATATTCTCAAAATTAGCCATGTTTTTATATCTCATACCCATATGGATCATTTTGTTGGCTTTGACAGGCTGCTGCGCCTGTTTCTGGGGCGTGAAAAAAAACTTTACATGTACGGCCCCAAAGGATTTTTAAAAAATGTTGAGGGGAAACTTGCCGGATATTCATGGAACCTTGTAGAAAATTTCAACAATCGATTTTCCCTGTATATTACCGAAGTACATGCCGGGCAGCTCATAACCAGACAGTATCAGTGTAAAAATAGATTTACAGCTTCCAAAAACACCATAAAACAACCGTTTAACGGCATCCTCTTAAAAGAACCTGCGCTGACTTTCTCTTCAGTAGTGCTTAATCATAAAATTCCGTGCCTCGGGTTTACAATCAAGGAACGGTTTCATGTTAATATAATAAAAGAGAGGCTGATCGATCTTGGGCTTGAAATCGGCCCTTGGCTTAGAGAATTTAAACAGGCTCTCTTTGATCATCAAGATCCTGATTCAAAATTTGAGGTTAAACTGGGACGGGAAAATATAAGAAAAAAGGAATTTATATTAGAGGATCTTACAAATCGGATTGCAATAATAACTCCAGGCCAGAAGATTACATATATTACCGATATGTTATATTGCAAACCTAATATTGAAAAGGCGGTGGAATTTGCAAAGGATGCGGACCACCTTTTTATTGAGGCTGCTTTTCTTGAAAAAGACAAAGATATCGCCGAAAAAAAATTTCATCTCACAGCCGGGAATGCCGGAATGATAGCAGGCATGGCAGGGGTAAAACAATTCACGCTTTTTCATTTTTCACCAAGGTACTCGGGACTGGAAGACCTTTTTCAGGAAGAAGCGATGGCTGCATATAAAAGGATTAAGGATTAAGGGATAAGGGATTAACAATCCTTAATCCTCTAATCCTCCTTTTTTTCTACGCTCTTTTCGGGTTTATCTGATGGGGTTTTTTGGGGAGTTTTTTTCTTAGCCGATTTTTTATCGGTATCCGCGGATATTGTTGTAGAATCTTCCTTTGCTTTCTTCTTTTCAGGCTTATCCTCTTTTTTATCAACAGCATCTTTTTTCTCTACTGTTTTCTTCTTTTCTGCTCCGGCTGCCTTTTTCCCTGCAGTTTTCTTCTTTCCTGCTTCTGCTGCCTTTTTCTCTGTTGTTTTCTTCTTTTCTATTTCTGCTACCTTTTTCTCTGCGGTTTTCTTCTTTTCACTCTTTTCAGCGCTTACGCTTATAAGTTCAATCATAGACACAGGAGCTGCATCTCCGGGACGTCTTCCCATCTTAATAATTCTGGTATAGCCTCCGGATTTAGAGCCAAACCGCTCGGCAGCTTCATCAAATAGTTTGTAAACAACATTCTTTTCTCTTACAATTGAAAGGGCCTGACGTCTGGCATGCAAATCTCCCCGTTTGGCCAGAGTAATCAAATGGTCTGCCCATTTCCTCAAACCCTTTGCCTTAGTATCTGTAGTGCGTATCCGCTCATGCTTAAAAAGTGAGGTAACCATATTTCTAAACATGGCATTCTTGTGACTGCTTGTCCTGTTTAATTTCAAACCAGCCTTTCGATGTCTCATAGAATCCCTTTACTCCTCTTCCTCTGCGTCTTCCTCAGGAAGCACAAATCCACTGAGCTTCATCCCAAGAGAAAGGCCCATTTCATTTAAGACTTCCTTGATTTCATTTAACGACTTTCTTCCAAAGTTTTTGGTTTTAAGCATCTCCGCTTCGGTCTTGACAACCAACTGATAGATCTTATCTATTCCGGCATTTTTAAGGCAATTGGCGCTTCTAACGGAAAGCTCAAGCTCTTCAACACTTCTATAAAGATTTTCATTAAACTGCGGTTTCTGAAGCTCTTCCGATTTTTCCCCATGCTCCTGCTCAAGCTCTTCGTCAAAATTTATAAAGGCATCCATTTGCTCTTTTAATATCTTGGAGGAATAGGCAACCGCGTCCTCCGGAAGAATGCTTCCATCTGTCCATACTTCTAAAGTCAGCTTGTCATAGTCAGTCCTCTGACCGACACGGGCATTACCAACAACATAGTTTACCCTTTTAATAGGTGAAAATACAGCATCTATGGATATTGTGCCTATTGGCGAATTTTCATCCTTATTTGCTTCAGATAAAGAATATCCCTTGCCGACTTTAACGGTCATGGTCATTTTTAACTTTGCCTTTTTGGAAAGTGTTGCAATATGCAACTCAGGATTAAGCACCTCACATCTTCCGTCATCGCTGATAATATCTCCGGCTTTGACTTCGCCATTTCCCTTGGCATCAATGCGTATTGTTTTCGGTTCAGCATCGGTCAGTTTGAAGCGCACACATTTTAAGTTAAGAATAATTTCGGATACATCTTCAAGCACACCCGGAATAGTACTAAACTCATGCATAACATCATCGAATTTAACAGATACAATAGCCGCACCATATAAGGAAGAAAGTATTATACGCCTTAAAGAATTTCCGATCGTTATTCCAAATCCTCTTTCCAGAGGTTCACAAACAAACTTGCCATAGGAAGGCGTACCGGTTACCTGTACCTTCTCCGGCCTTATCATTTCTCGCCAGTTCATAAACACTAATTCACTTAATGACATTGTTATAACTCCAGTTTTTGAGAGCTTTTGACTCGCTCGTTTTGTCTGTTACTTGGAATAAAGTTCAACTACAAGCTGCTCCTGCATAGGCATTGTAAGGTCTTCGCGCACCGGAAATGCCCTTACTGTTCCTTTCAGCTCATCTTTTTCCAGGTCAAGCCATTGGGGGATACCTCTACGAACTACAGCATCCAGTGAACCAACTATTGCCTGCATTTTACGGCTTTTTTCCCGTGTTTCAATTACATCACCAATTTTTATTAAAAATGATGGTATATTAACCTTTTTGCCGTTAACTAAAAAATGATTATGTTTTACAAACTGACGACCCTGAGAGCGTGAGTTCACAAAACCAAGGCGATAAACAACATTGTCAAGCCGCCGCTCCAATAATGTAAGCAGATTTGTGCCGGTAATGCCTCTTTGTCGCTCAGCCCTTTCAAAAAACAGATGAAATTGTTTTTCAGAAAGGCCGTACATACGTTTCATCTTTTGCTTTTCGCGAAGCTGTATACCGTAGTCTGAGCTTTTTCTTCCACGACGCTGACCATGCTGGCCAGGCGGATAACCACGTCGATCAAAACCACACTTGTCAGAATAGCATCGATCCCCTTTAAGAAATAACTTTAAGTTTTCGCGCCGGCAAAGCCGACAAACCGGACCTATAAATCGTGACAAATTATCCTCCTTTTATATCCTGCGCCTTTTTGGCGGTCTACAGCCATTATGTGGAATAGGAGTAACATCTTTTATCATAACAATGTTAAATCCAGCTGCCTGCAATGACCTGAGTGCCGATTCACGGCCGGCTCCGGGACCCTTGACATATACATCCACGGTCTTCATTCCCTGCTCCATTGCCTTTTTAGCAGCATCTTCGGCTGCCAGTTGAGCGGCAAACGGGGTGCTCTTTCGAGAACCCTTAAATCCTTGTACGCCGGAGCTTGACCAGGCCACAACATTACCGACAGAATCTGTTATGGTAATAATTGTATTGTTAAAAGTGGATTGGATATGTACCACTCCATTTGGAATATTTTTCTTTTCTTTCCTTTTTGTACGGGTTCTTTTTGCCATTTATAACATCCCTGTAATTATGAGTTATTAAGAGCTTTATATCTCAGCATTACTTCTTTGTAGCTCCGCCTCTCTTTTTAACTGCCGATCTTCTTGGCCCCTTGCGTGTACGTGCATTCGTGCTTGTCCTCTGGCCTCGAACAGGAAGCGATTTGCGATGGCGAAGACCGCGATATGATCCAAAATCCATCAACCGTTTGATGTTCATCGAAACTTCTGTGCGAAGTTCACCCTCTACCTTGAATTCACTGTCAATAACTTTACGAATGCCGTTGATCTCGGACTCTGATAGTTGATCTGTCTTAATATCATAACCAATGCCGAGTTTATCCAGTATACGCCTTGATATGGTTCTGCCGATACCGTAAATATATGTTAAACCAATCTCAATCCGTTTATTTTTGGGTAGGTCTACTCCCGCAATTCTTGCCAAACCAACTCCTCCTCTATCCTTGCCGCTGTTTATGCCGTTTATTTTCGCAGATTACTCTTACAACCCTTTTTCTACGGACTATTTTACACTTGCTGCACATTTTCTTCACCGATGCTCTGACCTTCATATTATACTCCTT
>JABMRH010000227.1 GCA_013202725.1 Desulfobacteraceae bacterium | reverse complement strand
GTTGGCGGAAGTGCATGGGAATCGAACCCACCCGGGACGGTTCTAGCGCCCCACACCGGATTTGAAGTCCGGGAGCCCCACCAGTGAGCTGCGCACTTCCATTTTGGCAGAGATTGTCAAAGGTCTCAAAATATTATTATATATATTATTTGTCAATAAATATGTAAATACAGAAATCGTTAAACAGCGCTTAAACAAAAAACTTTTACCACGAAGAATAAAAAAATTAACCTTCAAAATCTTCGTGTGCGTGGTAAAAAAGTGGTTTATTAAAAAAGGGAGAATTACATTATATGATAGCCTATTTTGACTGTTTTTCCGGTATAAGCGGCGACATGATCTTAGGGGCTTTTATTGACCTCGGAGTGCCTGTAAAATGGCTGAAAAACACCCTTAGCTCTATTCCATTAACAGGCTTTGACATCTCTGTTACGTCTGTTTCCCGCAACGGCATAAACGCCAAAAGTGTTCATGTAAAAACAGAAGATAATGTTGAATCAAGGAATTATGCTGAAATACGATCGTTGATACAAAACAGCCGGTTATCTCCACAGGTAAAGGAAAGGAGTCTTGAAGCATTTAGAAGGCTTGCAGAAGCTGAAGCGGCAATTCACGGGCGCCCTGTGGATAAAGTCCATTTCCACGAACTCGGCGGTATAGATGCCATTGTTGATATTGTTAGCGCCGCTCTTTGTGTTGAATATCTTGGAATTGAAAAGATAATATCCTCAAAGCTTCCTCTTGGCACAGGTTTTGTTGACTGCAGGCACGGAGCATTGCCTGTACCTGCTCCCGCAACTCTTGCGATTCTTAGAGATGCTCCGGTCTATGGCTCAGGAATCCCCCATGAACTTGTAACCCCAACGGGTGCGGCAATTATTGTTACACTGGCAGAATCATTTGAAACAATGCCGCATATGCTGATCAATAAAACCGGTTATGGCGCCGGCAAAAGAGACCTTGAATCAATACCAAATCTTCTGCGGATTGTTACAGGAAACGCTCAAAACCATAAAGCATACGCTCAGAAAGACAGGGTGGTGCTTGTCGAAACCTGTATTGATGACATGAATCCTGAAATCTTCGGGTTTGTCATGGATCGTTTGTTTGAAGACGGAGCCCTTGATGTTTATTGGATCCCAATCTTTATGAAAAAAAACAGGCCCGGCACAATGGTGCAGGTTCTTTGCCGGACAGGTCAAAAAGAGGCTGTAATAAACCGTATTTTATCTGAAACCACATCATTGGGCGTAAGATACTATGATGTAGATAGAGCCTGGCTTTCCCGCGAACAGATTACGGTGAAAACCGGATACGGGATGGTTCAGGTTAAACGAATTACAGATACACATGGAGCCATTCGAATTGTGCCTGAATACGAGGTCTGCAAAAAAATAGCCCTTGAAAAAAATATTCCGATAAGAGTTGTGTACGATATAATAGCAAAAGAGGGATCACAACAATGCCTTGACAAAAAACATGCCTAACTATAGAAAATACCCATGAATTTTCGAGAAAAATCGGTCATGTTTCTTGCGACCGGCTGTTTTATTGGGAACATTCCTTTTGCCCCCGGTACCTTTGGAACCATCCTGGGGCTTCCGCTTTGCTTTCTTCTATCCAGAACAGATTTTTCAATTACTGTCCTTCTGACAGCGATATTTATTGTTTTTGCCGTATTGATAGCTCATGATGCTGAAAAAATATTAAAAAAAAATGATCCGGGTCGTATTGTTATTGATGAAATTGCAGGACTTATGGTAGCATTATTTGGTTTGCCTTTTAATGCGATTTATGTGTCAGCCGGATTTGTGATATTCAGATTGTTGGATATACTGAAACCTTTTCCCATACGTTTGATTGAAAGAAAATTATCAGGCGGGACCGCGATTGTTATGGATGATGTGGCAGCAGGTATTTGTACTAACCTTGTTTTAAGGATTTTATTGTTGTAGCTATTTAGCCACAGATTCACGCAGATCAACGCAGATAGGTTTAAAATACAAAGAAACCACAGGACATTGTGGCTGAACTAATACAATAAAAGAAAAAATGAGACCTTTGAAAATGTTCATATTGTCATTGCGAGCGACACGCGGCGCAAGCGCCTGCGCTG
>JABMRH010000226.1 GCA_013202725.1 Desulfobacteraceae bacterium | reverse complement strand
TCCTGGGCAAAACCTGTTTGCCCGAAAACTAACAAAAGAACCGCCACATAAAGCGCAACAACAACTTTTCTCTTCATTTTTCTTCCCCCTTTCTTTTTTAAGAAAAATTTTTGGCTACTAAATGAATCTCTACCTGCGATGGTTTGGGTATGGAAAAACACCCATAGGTTTCCTTAAGCGGCATAATGCTACCAATAAGAAGTAATTGTCAAGAAAAAACTTCTATTCAGGAGTTTATATCTCTATGGGCCGAATGTATAAATTTATTTTGGGGAGGTGTTATGAAGGAAGTAAGGAAATTATTGGGACGGCGGATAAGATACCTGCGGAATCTCTGCGGCATGACCCAAGAGCAATTGGGAGATAAAGCAGATGTGAATTATAAATATCTTGGAGCTATTGAAAGAGGTGAGAAAAACCCTGCTACCGATAATCTTGCTAAAATTGCCGGTGCCTTAGGCGTTAAACTTCATGAACTTCTTATTTTTGAACACGAAGTTGAGGATATTCAATTACTTAAGAATAAAATTGATGATTTGTTGGGAGGCGCAAGCATAAAAGAACTTAAAACGATCTACAGGGTAATAGAAGCGATGTTGAGGTGAGAAAATAAAAATGGTAATAAAATCTTGTTTTGATTTTTTTAACAAAGAAGCTCCTCGCGGCTTAGCATCATTTGTTCTTTCCTTTTTTCGAATATTCTCCTTTTAAAATCTTGGAGGCATATTTTGAGGAATAATGAAGCTCCCCGCCTTAAAAGTCGGGGGTTCTGCCTGGCGGCAGTGCTTCGCAGCCCGGTAAGGAAGATAAGCATTTTTGTATAGCTCCCCTTGACCCCGCCCTAAAGGACGGGGCTTGCGGGGAACAAGCCGGTCACCTTTTTTCAAACTCCTCTAAGAAAGCCCATTTTTATGGTTATAATATTCGAGAATCTCTCAGCAGATCAGGCCGATACATACCGGCTGGTCTTGTCTTCATACGGCATTTCATACCGCTCGAAAAAAGGAAAGCACGGGTGGTCTATATCGGTGAATGATACAGAGTACGAAAAGGCCCTAAACACGATAGAACAATACCTTAAAGAGAACCAGGATTTCCATTCAACAGATGAACCCCTTTGCCATGAGTATCACAAGACATTCACGGGACTGTGGGTATCTGCTATATTGCTGGCATTCCATGTGGCCATCACAATAGGCAATGATAGTGAGGTCTTCGTCAGGACGTATGGGTCATCGGCCTTTCACATTTTGCACGGAGAATTATACAGGAGCGTGACCTCCCTGATGATTCACGCAAGCGTCGTGCACCTTGCGGGCAACATGCTTGGCATTGCTATATTTGGTACCGCTGTCTGTACCATTACGGGTTGGGGTGTTGGCTGGTTTATGATCCTTGCCACCGGCGTATTAGGCAATCTGATGAATGCTGTCTTGTACAAGACAGGTCATCTTTCGATCGGGGCCTCTACCGCGGTCTTTGGAGCAGTGGGTATCCTGGTTGCGCACCAGTTTTTCAAGAAGTTTAGGCTGCCTGGCCAGCGAATGAGGGCGTGGCTTCCCCTGGGTGCGGGGCTGGCCCTCCTTAGTATTCTTGGTTCAGGAGAGCATACTGATTTGATGGCTCACCTGTTTGGCTTTATGGCAGGGCTTATCCTGGGAGCTTTTTACGGTGTTCTTGTGAAACAGCCGGCAGCAAAGACCTATCAGGTATGTTTCCTTCTTATACCCATAATCGTCCTTGTCATATCGTGGATGAGAGGTTTTGGCTACGGATGAGCCAGGGGTCATAACATTAAAAACTTAATTTTGCGTTATTGAGATATTAATTGTCAAGAATTCCTTGGTTTGTTATTTTAACAAAGAAACTACACAATAATTTGTCAAGAAAAAATATACAATTCATGAACGATTCGTGTCATATTTCGACACGTTTTACACATAAACTATGCCCTGCTCAATTCACGATCATGCGCAAGACCAGCCAGCTCCCGCAGCTTTTTACGAATCGATTTTTCATACTGATGTGTCATATTTTATAATCATTTCAATATATTTTAGATATTTATATTTTTATGGACCTTACCTATACCCCATGTTTCTTCGATAGCATCTGCGTAAACAGACGTCAACTAATGCGCTAATCAACGGGCTGTTGCCCAAATCATATCGAAGCTTTATCGGCATTCCGTAAAACACATGAAGGCCGTTCCCGAAAACACAGTTAATCATTTGAATTAATTTAAAATAATGGCTATTTTTTGCTTGACTTCACGGCTGCTTTTTGAGATAATTTAAATAGTTATCAACCCAAAAGGAGTTTTCGCCTTATGATGGGACACCAGCCTCAAAGCCAGGAAAAACTTTTCTACACCAGATTTAATCTGAGCCAACGCATTCCCAAAAATCATATTCTCAGAAAAATATCAAATATGGTCGAGTTTGATTTTGTCTACAAAGAAGTAAAAGGCAAATATGGTCACAATGGTAATATCTCTGTGCCGCCACCTGTAATATTAAAGTTGATGTTTCTTTTAATCTTTTACAACGTCAGGTCAGAGCGCGAACTCATGTCCACACTGCCCTTTCGATTGGACTGGCTTTGGTTTTTGGGCTACGACATAGATGATGAGATCCCAAACCACAGTGTGTTGAGTAAGGCTCGCACCCGATGGGGAGTCTCGACCTTCCAGTGTTTTTTTGAAAGAATCGTCAGCCAATGTGTACAAGCCGGTCTTGTAGATGGCAGCAAACTGTTTATGGATTCAAGCAATATCCAGGCTGATGCTTCAAACAACTCGGTTGTAAATACCCACGATATCAAACGTTATCTCAAAAAAAGCTACCAACTCCTTGAAGACCGCCTGGAAAAGGAAAACAATCAATCTGACGATGATAATATTGACCCGCCCAAAACCGGCAGCGCCAATAGCAAATATCTATCAACCACTGATCCGGATGCATCGGTTCAGCGTCAGGGAGGGGGCCGCTCCAAGTTAAAATACAAGATTCATCGCGGTGTTGACAGAAAACATGAAATCATTACATCCACCTCCGTGACCACTGGGTCTGTCAACGAAGCCCATTTGCTAAAGCCATTGGTTTTTGAGCATGAAAAGACTACCGGGTTAAAGGCTCAAACCTGTGTCGCCGACAGTAAGTACGGCATTATTACAAACTATCTGGCCTGCCATGATCTGGGGCTAAAAGGTCACTTTGCATCGTTTGAGAAAGCCCATCGGGGTTCTGGTAGTCAGAAGGATATCTTCCCCAAAGAGAATTTTGTTTACAATCCTGATACCGATTCCTTTATCTGCCCTAAGGGAGAAGAGCTTAAACGCAGGCGATTTAACAAAAAGCGCCGACACTGGGAATATACGGCTCCACTAAGTGTGTGTCGTAATTGTAGTTCATTCTCCCAATGCACTCAGAGCAAGACCGGTAGATCATTGAAGCGTCATGAACGCCAGGAAGACCTGGATAAGATGCGGTTGCAAGCAGAATCAAAGGAATCAGTTAAAGATATTCGAACCCGCCAATATCTTATGGAGCGATCATTTGCCAGAAGCACCCGCTATGGGTTTAAACGGGCTCGCTGGAGACGCTTGTGGCGTGTTAAGATCCAAGAATATTTAACAGCAGCAATTCAGAATTTAATTGTACTTGTTCAACATGTCAAAGAACCGGACGCTAACCAGGCGGTAGCAAATCGGAAACCAGAAAAGTGCAGAAGAACAGGGCGATTTATGCTTCAATTTTTAGCTTTATTCACAACCAAATCTATTTCAAAGAATTTAATACATGTACCAGCTGGATAAGATTTAATTTCTATATTTTCTGCTCCTGAAGCTGGGGTTCGGGCAACAGCCCGT
>JABMRH010000028.1 GCA_013202725.1 Desulfobacteraceae bacterium | reverse complement strand
GGACTGGATCCCTGCCTCCGCAGGGATGACAATGTTTTTTACACTTCAAAAAAAGCCTCCTCCGCAGGGATAACAACGGGATCAGTCTTTGGAATTTGGACTTTGGATTTGTTTTGGATTTTGATCTTTGATCTTTGGATTTTACCACGGGGGATTGCCGCGTCGCCTTGCTCCTCGCAATGACCAAAATTGGACAAAAGTGGGGGTTATGCAAAGGTCATATTTTATATATTATGCAACAAAGCCTCTGCATTTGTAAAACTCTTTTACCACAGAGATCACAGAACACACTGAGATTGATTTTTTTAAAAATATTTTTCTCTGTGATCTCTGAGTGCTCTGTGGTAAAAATCTTCATTTGAACCTGATTTTGTATTTTACTTGAAACTTCAAGCTAAAACTACTATGGTAGAATCATGTCGAAGCATAAATTTGATAAATTCGTAAAAAGTCAAAAAACACATCATTGCGAGCGAAGCGAAGCAATCTCATGGATTGCAACAGCCTGTAATTACTGGATTCCCGCTTTCGCTGGAATGACTAACTATGGGCGTCCGTCATGCCCGCGGAGGCGGGCATCCAGAAGCGCCGAAGTAGCCAGAAAGACTGGATTCCGGCGTTCGCCGGAATGACAGGAAGAAAACGTTTTGCAAATGTTTCATAAGGAGTGCAGGCCAGAATTGGGATCGAAAAATAGAAAAAAAGCGCTTATCTTATTTATACTGGTTGGAGGAATTATATTCGGAGTTATTGCAGGGGCAATTCTCGCAATAACCAGCGATTTTCCACAGATAAGATCCCTTGAAACATACAGCCCGCCTGCTGTAACGCGTATATATTCGGCTGATAAAAAGGTTCTTGCAGAACTTTTTGTTGAAAAAAGGGATCCTGTGCTGCTGAAAGATATCCCCTGTTTCCTTAAAGAGGCCATAGTTGCAACTGAAGACAGGAGCTTTTACAAACACAGCGGCGTTGATCTGAAAGGCATCATGAGGGCGGTAATAAAGGATATCCTGGCCGGAGAGTTTGTTGAAGGGGCAAGCACAATCACTCAGCAGCTTGCAAAGACACTCTTTTTAACGTCAAGAAAAACCCTTGTGCGGAAAATCAAGGAAGCTGTTCTGGCCTTTCAGCTTGAGCGGCGCTATACAAAAGACGAGATACTTCAGATGTACTTAAACCAGGTATACTTTGGAAGCGGCGCATACGGCGTGGAATCTGCCGCAAGAATATTTTTTGGAAAGTCTGCAAAAGATCTGAGTTTATCCGAATGTGCGTTAATAGCCGGCATGCCCAGGGCTCCTTCGAGGTATTCCCCTCTGATTAATAAGGAGCTTGCATTAAAACGCAGAAACATTATCCTTAAACAGATGAAGGATACAGGCATAATCACGGCATCAGCATATGACGAAGCTGTAAAAGAACCGGTTATTGCCGGGAAACAAAGCAAAAAAGAGACAGGGGCAGGTTACTTTATTGAGCATGTTAAAGCTTCTCTGGAAGAGGTTATAGGCTCGTCAAGGCTCTATAAGGGCGGACTCACAGTTTATACAACCCTTTCTTTTAAACTTCAGAAGGCGGCCGAGGATGCAGTTGCAAACGGTTTGATTGCCCTTGAAACAAGGATGAAAAGCCAAGGGATAAAAGACCCTTGTCCTCAGGGTGCGCTTATAGCTCTGGATCTGAGGACAGGCGGTATTCTTGCAATGGTGGGCGGCAGGGACTTTCCCAAAAGCCCTTTTAACAGGGCTGTAAGCGCCAGGAGACAGCCCGGGTCTGCGTTTAAGCCGGTTGTTTATGCTTATGCAATTGAGCAGGGCTTTCCGCAAAATATGATGATACTCGATGCTCCTGTAGCCTTTAAAGGGGCAAAAAACGGAAAAGACTGGGCTCCTGAAAACTTTTCCGGAAAATATATGGGAGAAATAACCTTAAGAACAGCCCTTGCTGTTTCAGAAAACATACCTGCGGTCAGACTCATGGAGATGCTGGGCCCTAATTCCGTGGCGCGTTTTGGCCACAGTCTCGGTATTGAATCTCCGCTTTCCCCGGATCTGTCCATGGCTCTGGGCACATCGGAAACAACCCTTATTAATTTGACTTCCGCCTATGCTGTTTTCCCAAACAGGGGGGAAAGAATAGAGCCGTTTGGTGTAACCGAGGTGCTTGACGGCAACGGACGGATTGTCCGGCAGGTAAAACCTCAAAAAAGAGCGGTCATGTCACG
>JABMRH010000225.1 GCA_013202725.1 Desulfobacteraceae bacterium | reverse complement strand
GTTTCAGTGGGAGCTTTTTTTATGGAGTTATTCGTATCTGGATGGACATTTGTTGTGACCGATAAGGTATGGAGGTTAGTTCGTGCCTGAACGAAAATTGTTTTTTTCGCCCATCTCTTCGTCAGACTCAAATTTTAAGCCTCTAAATACTCAATGTATTCCTGCGGTTAAAATTCTCACGCGCCTTGATATTGATCAAAATTGAGCATTTTTCAAAGGTCTCATTCTATAATTTCAAGGACCGTGCGTTTTTTTATCTTGGCGGAAGAAGCGCTTAATATAGTACGCATTGCCCGTGCAGTGCGGCCTTGCTTGCCGATAACTTTGCCTAAATCCTCTTTGGCTACTTTAAGTTCTAAAACCGAGGTCTGGTTACCCTCTACCTCTGAAACCTCTACCTGATCCGGATTGTCAACCAGCGCTTGTGCAATGTATTTTATCAGATCTTTCATAGCTCCGTCTCCTTATTTGCAAAAAAATCTTCTTTTTTTAAAAGATTTTTTACAGTGTCTGTAAGAATAGCTCCCTGGTCTATCCAGTACCTTACACGCTCACCCTTGAATGAAACCTCAACAGGATCAAGCAATGGGTTATATGTGCCGACGGTCTCCAGGAACTTTCCATCCCTTGGACTTTTACTGTCAGCTACTACAATTCGATAAATTGGTCTTTTTTTTGCACCGAATCTGGCCAGTCTGATTTTAACCGACATCTCTTTTCTCCTTTAAATCGGCAGCATGCCCCGGCTTATCCCGCGCATGCCGCCTTTGTTGTATTTCTTAATCATCTTCATAACCTGGGTATAATTTTTAAGCAGCCTGTTTATATCCTGAACAGTTGCTCCGCTGCCTCTGGCAATTCTTTTTCGTCGCTGCCCATTTATTATTGTATGTTGACGCCGTTCCTGGAACGTCATTGAACTAATGATAGCTTCGGCTCTGACAAACTCCTTTTCATCTAATTTAAAATTTTTGAGATGTTTGTTGTTGCCGATACCGGGCATCATTTTTAAAAGATCGTTAAGCGAGCCCATCTTGCGTATTTGAGCCATCTGATTACGAAAGTCATCTAATGTAAATTGGCTTTTTCTAAGCTTCTTTTCAAGCTCAACCGCTTCTTCGTGATCAATCATTGACTGGGCTTTTTCAATAATTGTAAGCACATCCCCCATGCCCAGTATTTTTGAGGACATCCTGTCAGGATGAAAGGTTTCCAGTTCACTGAGTTTTTCACCAACTCCTATGAACTTTATGGGTTTGCCTGTTATTGACTTTATGGAAATAGCTGCTCCGCCACGGGCGTCACCATCCATCTTGGTAAGAATAACGCCGCCGATATCAAGAGCCTCATCAAATGATTTTGCAATATTAACAGCATCCTGGCCTGTCATTGCATCGGCCACAAGAAGTATGTCGGATGGTTGGACAGCCTCCTTTATGTGTGAAAGTTCGGCCATCAACTCGTCATCAACATGCAGGCGTCCCGCAGTATCGATGAGCAGAGTGTCATACCCTTCCTGATGTGCCGCTGCCCTGGCCTCCCGGCAGATCTGAACCGGATTCATTTCCACGTTTGACGGGAATACCGGGACAGCAAGTTGCCCACCAATTTTTATTAGCTGATCAATAGCTGCCGGGCGGTAAACATCCGCCGGAACCAGATACGGCTTTTTCCCTCTTTTTCTTAATAAAACAGACAGCTTGCCTGCTGTAGTTGTTTTGCCGGAACCCTGCAGGCCAACCAGCATAACAGACACCGGATGCGAACCGGACAGGCGCAAGTCCTCATAACTGGAACCCATAAGCTGTGTCAGCTCATCATTGACTATTTTTACAACCTGCTGGCCTGGCGTCAGACTCGCCATGACCTCCCGACCGACGGCGCGCTCCTTTATGTCTGCAATCAGTTTTTTTACAACCTTATAGTGGACATCGGCCTCAAGAAGGGCTATGCGTATTTCCTTTAAGCCCTCTTCAATATTTTTTTCCGTTAGTTTGCCGTGTCCTTTTAGCTTTTTAAAGACAGACGTAAGCTTGTCGGTTAAATTATCAAACATAAATGTATCCAAAGAATGATTATTAAAAACTTTTAATTTAATGGTATGATTATATTATGTCAAGGAAAAAGGCTCATATTTAACCGCCACAGTGATGTTCGTTCAGACGCTGATTACAGAATTAAGTCGCTGTCTATAACGGTTCCTGCCTTTATTATTGCTGGAGATTTGCCGGTGTTAGTTATTGCAACCCTTCCTTTTATTGTTATGTTTTTCTCAAAAAAAACATCCCCTTTTATAGTAAGAAATTCACAATCAATTAAGGAGGGAATCCCATCAACAAGAAATCTTTCATTAAACAGATCCCTTGTCCCGTAATATCCTGGATCAAGATTTATCCTGATTAAATCCGATTTCATATTTGGGTTTAGAATCAACGTTTGATCTTCTGAAAAAATAAAGCGATCCGACCGGACCTCGAGCAGATCGTTGCAGTTTTTGACAGGAAAAAAACGTGTTCTTGGCACCTTCACTGCCGGCGTGTTTTCAAAAAGGGATAAAGCTGCCCCCATTGCGGTTTCGACATGGTATACCTTTGGACTGGATTCATCCCTTGGGTCAAGGGTTTTTGCGTTCAGTATCATTGGAAGACGGATTATCCCATATTCTTCAATAACCTCCTTTAATACCGGCAGGTTAATCCAGATGTTGTTTGTGTTGAAATACCTGTACCTGCTTATATCTCTAAAGGCATCCAATTCATCTTCCGGGCACTGGGCTGCTTCACGCAAAATCAAATTACCGCTTTTATGCCTGGCAATATGGCCTCCCTTTAAATCAGCCGGCGTTCTTTCGGCTACCTCCATCATAAACGGGAACCTGTTTTCGGAAAAGTAACCAAGAAGGGAAGCATCCATTGTAGCGCCCAGGTTATCCGAATTGGCGATAAAAGCATATATTATTTTTCTATCAAGCAGATATTGTAGAGTCCCTGATGTATAAAGGGCTGTATAGACATCGCCGTGGCCGGGTGGATTCCACTCCAGGTCCGGATTTTGCGGCCAGGTTGCAGGGCCAAGCCCGTCACGAAGTATCTTGGGAAATTTGTCCTGAATAAATATTATTGGAAGGCTGGACGGGTTTATCCGTGATAAAGCAGAAAGAGTATCCTGATGTGTGCTAAAGCTGTTCATCAATGACAACGTGACATTGTGTATTTGCGCCTGCTTTAATATTATCTCAAGAAAGCTTTTGCCGTTTTTTACCCTGATAATGGATTTGGGCTTTGTAAGGCCCATACTAGTGCCAAGCCCGCCGTTTAATATTATCATCACGGCATTTTTTAAGACTTTTTTTCCTGCATCGGCATATTGGCCGATATTATCCGCGCTTTCAATTTCGTCTGCATTTAGAGGCCTTATATCTTTATCAAACACAAGACCTGTCTCACCTGCGACTACCTTTTTATAATAATAAGCAAATGTATCAATAACAACCTGCGGCAGCCCTTCCTTTTCCATCTTTACAATAAAGGATTGCAGATGGTTCGGCATTCTGGATTGTTTCATAACACACCACCTAAGAAGCTAAAGCTTTTCAATCCATCCCTGAGTATCTTCTGTTCTGCCATACTGGATGTCGGTTATGGCTTGATAGAGCCTGTTTGCCATAGGCCCGACTTTGTTGCCGCCTATATTTATGATTCTGTCGCCGTATTTCATTTCACCAACAGGGGAAATAACCGCGGCTGTTCCCGACCCGAAAATTTCCTGCAGTTTTCCTGAGTCGTGCGCATCTATCAGATCATCTATGCTGATCTGCCGTTCACTAACCTTTACATTCCATTTTTTTGCCATAGTTATTACAGAATCTCTGGTAATGCCGGGCAGAATGCTTCCGTTTAACATGGGGGTCACCAACTCATCATCTATGACAAAAAATATATTCATAGACCCGACCTCCTCAATGTACTTCTGATGGACGCCATCAAGCCACAGTACCTGTGTATAACCGTTTTTGTGGGCTTCTTCTCCCGCATATAAACTTGCCGCATAATTTCCGGCTGCTTTGGCCTCGCCTATTCCGCCGCGTACAGCTCTGACATGATTCTTTGTCACCCAGATTTTAACCGGATTAAACCCTTCTGGATAATATGCGCCAACCGGAGAAAGGATAATAAAGAAACGGTATGTATATGAAGCGCGCACACCGAGAAAAGGGTCTGTTGCGATAATAGTCGGCCTTATATACAGGGAGGTTTCCGGCGCGCCGGGAATCCAGTCTTTTTCCAGAGCAATCAACTGTTTCATGGCATCAAAGACAAAGCCATCGTCAAATTCTGGGATACAAAGCATTCGGCAAGATCGGTTCAGCCGCTTGAAATTATCTTTTGGCCTGAAAAACCGGACAGCGCCCGAATCTGTTTTATAAGCTTTTAGCCCTTCAAATACCGCTTGCCCATAGTGAAGAACTGCTGTTGCAGGATCCATTTCAATAGGGGTATATGGCTCAACTCGTGGATTATGCCATCCATTGTCAGGATTATAATCCATGTTAAACATATGGTCGGTAAATATTGTTCCAAAACCGAGACTCGAATTATCAGGTTTGGGCTTAAGTGTGTCCGATTTTGTAATTGTCACTTGCATTTAACCTCCTCAGCAAAAGATAAAAGAGACGCTTTCGTAAAAAATTGGATTTAGCCAATATGTCATTTCGACCGCAGGGAGAAATCTTATTTTTTCAATGCGTTACAGACCAAAGATTTCTCGCTTCGCTCGAAATGACAAGTTTGGGAGGCTTTTTACGACGTCATCAAAATTAGGTTAAAGAAAACGTTGAAAAGCTCTATTTCCAAAGCATAAGTCCTGTATCGTTATCATAGGTTCTTTCCATTGGTTTGCCTGTTAATTCCTGCAGATTTATTTCTCCGGCATAAATAATAGTTTCGGAAAAAAGATGCCCGCCGATTGTTTTCCCCTGCTCATCAGCAAGTAAGATATGAGCATGAATGAACGGCTTGCCGTCCTTTAACGAAATATTGCCTATACAGCTTACGATTTCAAGCGGTGCTTCCTCTTTAAAGGTGACATAGACTTGTTGCTTTTGATCGTAGGCGCCTATAGTGGCGGAAGAAACAGCGCCGATAACCGAAAATGTAGCCATCTGGATCGAGGCATCCTCACAGAACTCCTCGACAGAAAGAATCAAATCTTTGCCATGAGGAAGACGACCCACAAAAAGACGTCCCTGTTGGAATTCAAAACAGGATAGTTCATTCATCGCAATATCCTGACCCGGACTTGCCGGAATATAAAAAAGGTTCAATAAATTCTTTGGCTTATTGTTAATTTTTAAAGATATAGCAAGCTTACGCTTAAATCAAGATTTAATTGAAGATTTCCACAAGTGTCGGCAAAAAACATGGGGTGTTTTTCTAAATGATTATCAAGTAATTGACATTGAATATTTTATTGGGATATAAGCAAAAAAATAACTTATTTGAAAAATGAAAGGAAGAAAAAACTATGGATATACCTAATACAATGGCCGGCATAGAGCCGGTCAAACTTTCACTTGACAGCAAATTTAAGTTCAAATGTCATAAAGGGGTAAAATGTTTTACCAAATGTTGCGGTGATATTAATATTATACTGACACCCTATGACATTATCAGGCTAAAGAATCGTCTGCAGCTTTCATCAGAAGAATTTTTAGCCATTTATACGGAGCCGCAGCTTTTAGAAAAAACAGATCTGCCTATTATAACATTGAAGCTTTTAGATGATGATACATCTGAGTCTGATAAAAAGAAATGTCCATTTGTCAAAGATGATGGATGTATCATCTATGAAGACAGGCCCACCACATGTCGCTATTATCCGCTTGGGGTTGCTTCGCTCAGTCACAAAGAAGGGGCGGACGATGAAGGATTCTATTTTTTTGTTCATGAACCTCATTGCCTTGGTTTTGAAGAGGATAAGGAATGGACAGTTCGTGAATGGCGCAAGGATCAGGGGTTTGATATTCATGACGAAATAAACGCCGGCTGGACCGACCTGGTTGTCAGAAAGAGATCCTTTCCCAAGAATGTAATGTTAACGGAACAGAGCAAGAAGATGTTTTTTTTAGTAAGTTATAACATCGATAAATTTAAAAAATTTATCTTTGAGAGTTCATTTCTGGATCGATATAAAATTGATGATGAAACTGTGGAAAAGATAAGAGAAGATGAAATCGCCCGTCTGGAATTTGGGATTAAATGGTTAAAATCGCTTCTTTTTAAGGACGGAAGTGAAGATCAGTTTGAGATAAACAAAAAGCCGGAAGGGAAGGAGGTATAAGGATTGTCGATTGATGGATTGTCGATTGATGATTGGGTTTTACCAATCGACAATCCTTACTCTCTAATACTTCTCATAATAAAGCTCTTGCAGGTTAGACGCGCTGCTTAAACGGGCATCAATATCAACTCCGAAAAATTCTGCAACAGGTTTTAATATTTCCGGGTTATCAGACTGTACTTTCCTGGCTGTTTCAATAACCTTTTCCAGCCCACTTACTGTCATTTTACCCAAAGGCTGCCTGCACCCTCCGGAAGGCATGCCAAGAATTGACATAAGAGTCTTGATGCCCAGCGGATTCCTGGCCCTGCATACAACCTCTCCATAAGGTGTTTTTTCCTTTGTTTTAATTGTTACAAGCCCGAAAAGAGGTTCAAGGGCGGATAATATCTTTTTGGCTTCAGCCTGATTCCCCTGCTCAAGCAGCTTGACCATTTCTGTAACAGGTCCGGGAGCAACATTTGAAGCAACAGAAACAACACCCGATGCCATTATTTCTGGGTCTGTCATCATCTCAAAGGTCAGGCCGTCATCACCGGAAAGTATGGTAAAATCCGCTCCGCAACAGGCTCTTGTGTGTTTCATGTTTTCAATGCTTCCGGTAGCCTCTTTTACCATGTTAACATTATCAAAATCCCTGTTAAGGATTGCAAGATCTTCAGGGAGTAACTGCGCGCCGGTCCTGCCGGGAATTACATAAGGGATAATCTGCACGTCAGGGAAGGCTTTGGCAACAGGCGCGACATATTCCCTGCGGATCTCAAGAGAACTTGGCCCATTATAATATGGATCTACAAGCAATAAAGCTTCAACTCCGGTATTAACAGCATGTTTTGATGATTCAAGTGTCTCTTTTGTATTATTGCTTCCGGTTCCAGCTATGCAGATACATTTTCCCCGTGTTTTTTTCGCTACATCTTCAATGACCTTGTTATGTTCATCCCATGTCAAAGTCGGGCTTTCACCTGTAGTTCCAACAGCCAGGATTCCGGTTATTCCGTTTTTTATCTGGAAATCCGCAAGTTTTCCAAGACCTTCATAATTAACGGCATCATTAATAAATGGTGTAACAAGCGCGGTAAAACATCCCTTAAACATAACTCCTCCTATGATTATCTGCCGCCGGTGCCCCTTCCGGAAATATCCCTGCCGGCAAGAGGGTTGTAAAGCTTTATAATCGCTACTTTCATTACATCCAGCATCTTTATATCCAGTATAATGTTCAGCAGGATATTTTCTCCTTTTTCAGGGAGCACACAGGCATTTGAATCGTCAAAGGTTAAATCCGGGAATCCCTTTAGAAGCTTTTTTTGTTCTTTTTTTGAGACTTCCACCTGAATCGCCTTTTTGCCGTCTATTTCCTTAACCTCACTGGACAATCCCGCCCCTTCAATCTTCTTTAGTTTTTCATCATCTAAAAAAATATTAATGTAAAAATCCGCCATTTGATTACCTCCTGTTTACTGTTAATAATCTCTAATTTCTTGATTAACGAAAGCTTTGGGAACATGATAAGTTTTTTTAACTATCCAAATAAATATTAAAAGATTTCATATTAAGTATTTTAATCTATGTCAAGAATCTTCTCGCTGTTTCGGATATTTAATACAGCGGATATTCAATCGGAAGTGATGTTGCCACCGATAATTGGCCTTGAACTTTACGTTGTTTATATCTTGTATATTGAATGATTGATGTGGTATAAATTGTTATAGTAATTTTTTTTATCCGGGTGAGGAGTAACAGTTTTAATGGAATTTCAGAATTGTGTCAGAAACAAATATGGGAAGTGTGATCTTCCGTCCAATACGATCAGCAGAATAAAGGACGGGTTACGAAAATTGCATCTCGACGTTGAATACTCCAGCTTTCGAGTATCGGACAACATATATTGGGGACGGATATGGATTGATTCAATACAAATAGTCTGTAGTGGAAAAGGCACTACTCCGGAGCTTGCGGAGGCCAGCGCCTACGCAGAGCTGGCTGAACGTTTCAGCGCGGGGCTGTTCTATCCGGTTTTTGAAGAACGGGTGAGGTTCAACATCCCGGCTCTTTACAATGAGGAAACCAACAGGTTTCTTAATTTTGAATGGATGGAGGGATATGTATATGCCCACCAGGATGATTTGAAGGAAAACGTTCTAAGAATAGAAGACCTGCTGGCAAACGAAAGTCATTTAACGGATAAGGACATTGAGCATATCAAAAACAGCCGCATGGCTAAACATTGGGTTGACGGTTTTTCAATAGTTCATGAAGAGACAATAAAAATTCCAATCAATTTTGTCGCATATATTCACGCTTCTAACGGGATGGCCGCGGGAAATACCATCGAAGAGGCGATGATTCAGGCTTTATGTGAAATATTTGAACGTCATGTCCAGATACAAACAATTAAACCTGAAAAAACAGTTCCATCAATTGATTTGGATTCTGTGGACAACGGCGTCATAAAGGAGATGATTAAATTCTATCAGGGAAAGAATGTTGATGTAATGATCAAGGATCTTTCTTTTGATGGGCTGTTGCCCTGCATAGGCGTCCTGTTCATCAACCACAATTTGCCTCCTGATCGCCTGGAACATAGAATACTGATACCGGGCGCATCTTTCAATCCGGAGGAAGGTCTGACAAGGTGTTTTACGGAAAGCATGCAGGGCCGTGAAACTCTATTGGCCCCCCGTCCGCAGTTGGATAAACCGGTTGTCCATCGATCTCGTGTTAACAATTATTACCTGTTAATGAAATGTGGTATTTCTCCAAAAGATATCTCATTTCTTGAGCAAGGAGAGGTTGGCGCTTACAGGAACGGTAAAATCAAGGATATTTTTGGCGAGATTGAGGAAATCAAGAGAATATGTAAACTGTTAAATACCGATTGCATAATACTCGACCACACACATCCAATATTGAACTTTCCAGTAATAAGAGTAATTATTCCACGGACTTCTGACTTTTTACCTTTCTTGAATCAAGATATTCTCGTATCTGACGTAACAAGACCGTCTTCTGCATGGCGTGGAGCAAGATTCAGGAAGATAATGCAGAGTTTTTTTGCATAGAATTGCCGGGCAATTCCGTTTTTTCTTGACATCAGGATTACACCATAATAACCAAAAAAAATCAATTGATACTCATTGAGACCTTTGAAAAACCCCAGCATTGTCATTGCGAGCAAAGCGAAGCAATCTCATAATACATTGATAAGCCACGAGATTGCCACGTCGCGTTGCTCCTCGCAATGACCAGAATTGAACAAAAAGTGCTGTTTTGCAACAGTCTCAGTTACTTGTAACTTTATTTAAGGATATAATTATGCAACAAGCAAAAAATGCGAAAGAATATATTGCTAACCTGCGAGCTGCATTAGCTTCAAATCCTGAATGCGGCACCTCCCATTACAACCTTGCTGTTGCCCTTCTGGGCATTAAAGAATATGAGGAAGCTGAAAATGAGCTTCATGCCGCAATCGATTGCAGCCCAAATCTTGCTGAAGCATTTGTACAGTTAGGCGGGCTTTGTTTGCAGCGCGGGGACCTTGATGCTTGTCTTGCATACAACAAACATGCAACCAAGGTAAGGGCTGGATTTTCTGAAGGTCATGGGAATATAGGTTTTGTGCATTTGCAGATGGGAAATGTTGATGAAGCTATTAACTCGCTTCAAAAAGCTATTACCTATAATTCCAAATTCCTACAGGCTTATGCTACATTGGCAAATGCTTATCTGATGAAAGGGTTGATTAAAGAGAGCATTATAACAAACCTTAAGGTTTTGAAGCTGGAGCCGACCTTTGCTGTCGCACACAATAACCTCGCAATAGCCTATCTTGAAAATGAGGAATATGGTCTGGCTGTCAAGCATTGTGATAAAGCGATTAGTCTTGGTTATAAAGTAGCCCCTGAAATTTTGAAAGAGATAGAAACCCACCGATAACCAAAATGCCCCATAAACCGCAATTTAAGTATTTCCTGTCTGATGCAAAAAATTCAGTGCAAAAAAACAGTGAAATATGGTCTATTCCCCTCCCAACAACAAGAAAACAGCCTCAGAGAGTAACCGGCATTTCTGTCACCTATGGAGACTACTTTAGCGCAGTCCATTCTTTTCTCGAAAAAAATAGATTTGAAATCCTGATTTCTGCAATTTCTCAAAGATTAAATCAACATATAGCACCAGAAGAGATCGAAGAAATTCGAGTTTGCCTGGTAAAGCACGGGGAATTTTATCATCCGTCTATAGTTGAAACCTCTTTGAGTGGGTTAAATTTAAAGTTTGTATTAAATGTTGCAATATCAGATTCCGGGAAAGGTTACATTAATAAAGAATATAACGCTCTTAAGAGGCTTAATAGCGATTTTGCCTTTTCGTTTGTTCCACATGTGTATGGCATTGGTAAAGCCTGTGCAAAAGGCAGGGAGCATGAAATCATCATGTTTCTTGGAGAATGGTTTGATGGTTATAATGAATTCCATATTTCCTATGACAATACAGAAAAACAAAACAAAATAGAAGTATGGGACCCTGATCAGGGCCACTACTTTCTTTCATCGGACAATACCCTGGAACTTTACAGGCAGGCAGCCATGATTCTGACCGGTTATTATAATATTGAATCCTTTGAGCAGATATTTCCCTGGCATCATGCTGCCGGAGACTTTGTTATAAGGCTGCAAAATAATAAGGCTGAATTAAAGCTTGTAACGGTCAGGCAATATGCGCCCATGTTTGCAAAAAAAGAAGAGGATGAAGATACAGGCAAAAATGTTGAAATGATACTGGAGGCGATGCTGGTATTTTTATTAAATCTTTCAATCAGGATGCGGCTCGACAGGCTAAATGGAGTAGCTGACATTGTGTGGTCTGACGATATTGCCGTTCAAGGAACCCTGAAAGGTTTTTTCCAGGGTTTGCGCCGGAAAGATTCAACCGGTTTGTTTTCTGATTCTTTTGATACTTATTTTCATGATTATCTATTATCATCCTGTACTGAGAAGGATTTGTATGAGTTGTCTTTAGCTGTTGTTAATTCATACAATCCATTAGCGCCTGAGATCCCTGTGATAAGGCAGAATATAAAGAAACATGCAAAGATTCTTTTCGATGTCGTAACCAGCATATAAAGTGTTAGGTGTTAGGTGTTAGGTATATGATTAAACAGACAATTGTTTTAACCTGATCCCTGACCTCTGATAAATTCGACTTTTTACAAATTTATCAATAATTGTTTAACACACAATATATGGAATATGTTGCAGGTTGATCCTCAAAATGGGATGCTTAAATCAGCAATAAATATTTTATTGTTAATAACCTTATGAAACCAGTCTTTTTTTATTGACAATAATCAAGATTAATTTTAAAGGTTTCAAGATATGATACATATTAATAGCATTAAGTTGCCAAGACAAAATTGTAAAAAAAAATATAACTGCAAGGTGAAAGGAGGTGACCGGAAAAGCCCGAAAGGGGAGGTAAAATTTCTTTGTAGTCAGAACGGCTAATTTTCAAAATAATGGAGGTAATAAATAATGGCAAAACATGAAACCCCTTTTTTAGACCAGCTTGAAAGCGGGCCGTGGCCGAGTTTTGTGTCCGACCTGAAACAGGAGGCTGAATCAAGGGCAAAGAATGAGAGAAATATTGAATACCAGATCCCGCAGGATTGCTGTGATGACCTTCTGGGCGTGGTTGAATTATCCTATAAGCACGGCAGGACTCACTGGAAACACGGTGGAATCGTAGGTGTATTCGGCTATGGAGGCGGAGTTATCGGAAGATATGTTGATCAGCCTCAAATGTTCCCGGGCGTTGCGCATTTCCATACAATGCGTGTAAGCCAGCCCGCCGGCAAGTATTATACCACTAAATATCTTGAAGATATCTGCGATCTTTGGGAACGCCGCGGGAGCGGTCTTACAAACATGCATGGCGCAACAGGAGATATTATTTTTCTTGGCACGACAACGCCTCAACTCGAAGAGGTCTTCTGGGAACTGGGACATAACCTGAACCAGGATCTGGGGGGTTCCGGGTCAAACCTGCGTACTCCTTCCGACTGTCTCGGCTCGTCACGTTGTGAATTTGCCTGCTTCGACACACAGGATATTTGCCACGATCTTACAAATGAATACCAGGATGAGCTTCACCGCCCCGCATTTCCGTACAAATTTAAATTCAAATTTGATGGGTGTCCCAACTGCTGTGTGGCCTCTATTGCAAGATCAGACATCGCATTTATAGGCACATGGCGAGATGATATACGCATCGACCAGGAAGCTGTCAAGGCATATATCGGTGGAGAATTTCCGCCAAATGCCGGAGCTCATGCAGGTCGCGACTGGGGCCCGTTTGATATCCAGAAAGAGGTTATAGATCTTTGCCCCACTAAATGCATGCGGTATGATGATGGAAAGCTTGAAATCAATACACCTGAATGCACAAGGTGCATGCACTGTATTAATGTCATGCCGAGGGCTCTCAGAGTTGGTAATGACAAAGGCGCCACTCTTCTGGTCGGCGCCAAGGCTCCTATTCTTGATGGCGCTCAGATGGCCACACTCCTTGTTCCTTTTATCAAGGTTGAACCGCCTTATACTGAAATCAAGGAAACAGTGATTGAGCCTATATGGGATTGGTGGATGGAAGAAGGCAAAAACCGTGAGCGTCTTGGTGAATTAATCAAACGTGAGGGTATGCAGAAGCTGCTCGAGGTAACCGGTTTTAAAGCAGATCCGCGAATGATTCAGGAACCCCGGTCAAATCCGTATGTATTCTGGAAAGCGGATGAGGTTGAAGGCGGATTCGATCGTGATATTAACGAATTTAGAAAATTTCATCAAAGATAGGAGGGAAATAATCATGGCATTTATATCATCAGGATACAATCCAAAAAAACCGATGGAAAACAGAATAACCGACATCGGTCCGAGAAAATTTGATGAATTTTACCCTCCTGTTATTGCAAAAAACAAGGGTAAATGGCTGTATCATGAAATTCTTGAGCCAGGCATTCTGGTCCATGTCGCAGAATCAGGCGACAAAGTTTATACTGTTAGAGTAGGTGGATGTCGTTTAATGAGCGTAACCCATATACGTGAAATTAATGAAATCGCAAACAAATATTGTGATGGATACTTAAGGTTTACGACCAGGAACAACATCGAGTTCATGACGGATAAAGAAGAGAACGTAAAGCCTATGAAGGAGGATCTTCTGAGCAGGAAGTTCGCTGGCGGGAGTTACAAATTTCCCATTGGCGGAACCGGCGCAGGTGTTACCAATGTCGTGCACACACAGGGATGGATTCACTGCCACACACCGGCAACCGACGCATCTGGAACTGTAAAAGCTACCATGGATGTGCTCTTTGATCAATTTACCGACATGAAGCTCCCTGCAAAACTTCGCGTATCCATGGCCTGCTGCCTGAACATGTGCGGCGCGGTCCATTGCTCTGATATCGCGATTTTAGGCTATCACCGCAAACCGCCGATGATCGATCATGAATATATCGACAAGATGTGCGAAATTCCTCTGGCCATTGCCGCATGTCCTACCGCGGCAATTAAACCGACCAAAATTGAGATAGGCGGCAAAGAACTGAAAACCGTTTCGGTTAAAGAGGAAAAGTGCATGTTCTGCGGCAACTGTTACACAATGTGCCCATCCATGCCTCTTGCTGATACTGAAGGCGACGGAATAGTGCTAATGGCCGGCGGTAAAATTTCCAACAGGAGAGACGCGCCGAAATTCTCCAAGGTGGTTGTGGCCTTTATTAAAAACGAAATGCCTCGCTGGCCTACCATGACCGCTACAATAAAGAGAATGATAGATGCTTACTCAAAAGACGCCAATAAGTATGAACGTCTCGGCCAGTGGGCAGAGAGGATCGGATGGGAAAGATTCTTTGAGAAATGCGAACTTGAGTTTACGCATCATCTTATCGATGATTTCCGCGATCCTGCCTATTATACATGGCGTCAGACAACAAACTTTAAGTTCTAAAGATTAAGATAGATATATAACCGGCAGGGAACACAAACCGTGTTCCCTGCTTTGAATAGAAAAGGGGCAAGATAATGGATCAAGCTGAAGCAGTCGAGAAAATTGTTGAAGCGCTGAAAAAGAAAGCAAAAACAAAGTCTAAATTTTATTTCAATGACCTTGCCAAAATACTTGATGAAAAGCCCAGACCTGCGAAAAAATATATTACCCAGATGGTAACAGACGGAGTTCTTGAATACTGGTCAAGCGGCAGCACCTCGATGTATGGGCTTAAAGGTGCCGGCAAACAGGCTCACGGCGAAGGCGAAGAAGAATAAAAGATTTTCAATTTGAGACTTTTTTAACATTTTGCGCTATAACAAAAGATAGATTTTTTTGTGTGGCATAAGGCATAAGGCTTTTTGTATAATTTTGAAGCTTGCGTTGCGTCTTATGCCATTTTCTTTTGGAACCACAAGTTATTTAATGAACTGCGCCGCAGCTCCGTATAAGCTGGATCTTTGCTTCCGCTTCGACACAGGCTGCGGGGAATTTAACCCAACAACTCATGCCTGTCTGTGTGCGGACACGCACAGGCAGAAAAATCTATGAAATCTGCGTAATCTGTGGATTAAAATATATGGATATTCCCAGAATTATTATTGCGGCTTTGCGGGGAGGAGCGGGGAAAACCATAATATCTATTGGTATTATTGCCGCATGGACTAATCTTGGGAAAAAAGTAGCTCCGTTTAAAAAAGGTCCTGATTATATTGATGCCGGCTGGCTGGCGCTTGCGGCAGGCAGACCCTGCTATAATCTGGACACCTTCATGATAAAAGAAGAGCAAGTCCTTAATTCATTTCTTTCACGTTTCATAAACAGAGATATTGCGGTTATAGAAGGCAACCGAGGGCTTTATGACGGCATAGATGTTGAGGGAAACACCAGCACTGCCGAGCTCGCGAAGCTGCTTAAAGCTCCTGTTGTTTTGTGTATTGACTGCACAAAAACCACCAGAACTATGGCCGCGGTTGTCTCTGGTTGCATGCAGTTCGATCCGGATGTTAAGATAAAAGGGGTTATATTAAACCGCATCGCCGGGCCAAGACATGAAAATATACTCCGCAAAAGTATTGAACACTACTGTGGCATATCTGTATTAGGCGCCGTGCCGAAACTGGGAAAGCAGAATTTTCCGGAACGCCACATGGGACTCATTCCGACTCCCGAACATACCTGGGCAAAAGATTCCATTGCCGCTGTTTCTCAAACAGCATCGAAATATCTTGACCTAACCGCCATAGAGGAAATCGCAAATCAAGCCTCCAAATCAACCATCAACGAACAACACCCCCCTAAATCCCCCCTTGAGGGGGGACTAAGGGGGGTGTTAACCAGCAACGGACAACCAGCCCCAAGAATAGGAATAGTCAAGGATTCAGCATTCCAGTTCTACTATCCTGAAAATATTGAGGCTCTTATTTCATTAGGCGCCAAGACTGTATTTATCAGTCCTTTTTCCGACAGCGCCATTCCGCCTGTAGATGCCCTGTATATTGGAGGCGGATTCCCTGAAACACATGCAAAAGAACTGGCTGAAAAGGTTACATTCAAACAGCAATTAAAATCATTAGCCGAGGATGGGCTTCCCATATATGCTGAATGCGGCGGTTTGATGTATCTCGGGAAAGAGCTTGTTCTTGACGGAAAATCATATCCAATGGCAGATGTTTTACCTGTTGTTTTCGGGCTTTCAAAAAGGCCCCAAGGGCATGGATACACAATTATAAAAGTGGAAAGAGAAAACCCCTATTTTAAAGTCGGCGCTGAAATCAGAGGACATGAATTTCACTATTCCCGGGTTTTAAAATGGATGGGAGCTGACAATGACCTGGTTTTTTGCATGAAAAGGGGGGCAGGCTTTATTAATAAAAAAGACGGCGTTTGTTATAAAAATGTGCTGGCAACATATACCCATATTCATGCTCTGGGCACACCTTTTTGGGCCAATGCCCTGGTTCAAAATGCTATTTCCTATAGAAACAAATCAAAAAAGGGATTCTAAAACTATGGTGGAGGCGGCGGGAGTCGAACCCGCGTCCGAAAATATTCCACAAAGGCATCTACATATTTAGCCTGAGCTTTAGCTTTCGCCTTTTCAAGTCCCCCTCAGGCAGGCTACTTGAAAGGCTATCCTGTAAAATTTCGCCAATCCTTTAACAGGAAATCCGGACGGCTATCCCACTAATCGGCGCCCTTGCCGGATGCGCAGGAATAATCCGGCAGGACGTTAGCCGTCTAAGCGGCTAAAGCGTAGTTATAATCATCTGCGATTATTTTAAGTCCCTATCATTTTTACGAGCTGACAGGAGCTCGATATGCAACCTTAGCTTCCTTATCCCCGTCGAAGCCGTTTCGCCCCCATAAAAAGGGTGGAAAAGCAGACGTATTAAAAAAACCTTATATCATATAATTAAACCAGCATGTCCAATTTGTCAAGTTTTTTGCTGAAATGGAAAGCTTCTTCAACCCCTTTTTCCCCTCTCAAGCTCCCTTTTTTCATCACGTCTTCTAATGGTCTCACGCTTGTCATATTTGCGTTTGCCTCTGGCAAGAGCTAAGGTTATTTTGGCTTTTCCGTTTTTAAAATAAACCTTTAGCGGTATCAGGGAAAAACCCATTTCATTTACCTTGCCATAAAGCTTTTTAATCTCATGCTTATGCAAAAGCAGTTTTCTGCGCCTTAAAGGCTCATGATTTTCATAATTGGCATACGGATAGTGGCCGATATGCATTTGGTAAACAAAGACCTCGCCCCCTCTGATTTTGGCATATGAATCTTTCAAATTAGCCCGGCCAAGTCTGAGCGATTTGACTTCAGTGCCCAGCAGGACCATCCCTGCCTCGTATGTATCCTCAATATAATAATTATATCTGGCCTTCCTGTTCTCTGTAACTGTTTTGTTATGTGTGGTTTCCATATTAGTAACCATTCACGGTTTACAGTTTTTTTATATGTTTTGATCAACCGTTAACTGTTAACCGTGAACGGTTCCATTATACTATTCATGGTAGATTTTATCATAAAGAATGCTGCCATATGTATCCTGCACTAATTTCATTACAGCAGTGGCCGAGGTTTGTTTAAGCACATCCTTCATAAAAAGTTTGACATTCTCTATGTTAAGTTCTCTTACCATGCTCTTTACAGCAGGTATTGATTGAGGGTTCATGCTCAATTCATCCAACCCCAAACCTAAAAGTATAGGCATATAAATCGGGTCGTTGGCCATCTCACCGCACATAAAGACCTTTATCCCTTTTTCACGCGCCACATCTGCAACATGTTTAATCACACGTATAATAGCGGGATGAAGCGGATTGTAAAGATAGGCGACCCTGCTGTTCCCCCTGTCTATTGCCAGTGAATACTGAATAAGATCGTTTGTCCCTATGCTGAAAAAATCAACATTTTCTGCCATCACATCCGCCATGGTCACAGCCGAAGGGACTTCTATCATTATCCCGACTTCAATATCTCTGTTAAAGACCGCTCCTTCTTTATCCAGAGAGTCAGCAACTTCGTTTAAAATCCTTTTTGTTTCGCAGACCTCATCATAGCTTGATATCATGGGGATCAGGATTCTAACATTGCCGTATGCAGCAACCCTTAATATTGCTCTGATCTGAGTCTTGAAAACCTCAGGATTTTGCAGGCAATACCTGATTGCGCGAAGTCCAAGAGCCGGATTAGTCTCATAACACTCTGAATCAGGAGTTATGGCTTTATCACCGTTTATATCAAGAGTGCGGATAGTCACCGGCTTTGGCGCTATTATCTCCACTACATCCATGTAGTTATCAAACAGCTCATCTTCAGTGGGGAAAACAGAACTGTTTAAATATTGAAATTCGGTTCTGTACAAACCGATGCCGTCACCACCATGATCGATAACAGAAACCACCTCCTCTGGCAGCTCAATATTACCCATAATAGGCAGTTGAAATCCATCAGTTGTTTCAGCCACAAGATGGCTTCCCCTGGTGATGGCAGATTTATATTCTTCATATCTGATTTTACGTTCCGCATACTTGACCAGTGTCTCTTCTGTTGGATGAACGATCACTGTGCCGGCAGTGCCGTCAACTATAATAATGTCGTCATTTTGGATTATTCTTGTTGCTTGATTAAGTCCTAAAACAGCCGGTATTTCAAGAGTCCGTGCGATTATACTGGTATGGGATGCCTTTCCTCCGCGATCGGTAACAAAGCCTTTAATTTTTTCCAATTGTATCTGACTGGTCTCAGCAGGTGAAAGATCGTGGGCGATAAGTATAACCCTCTTGTAAATATCAGCGATATTGACCGCTTCCGCGCCGACCAGATTTTTCATTACACGGTCGGATACATGCACGATGTCTGCAGCCCTTTCCTTTAAATAAGGATCAGACATATTTTGAAACATCGATTTCAAGTCTGACACCACTTTTTTTAGAGCCCATTCTGCATTTATCCGTTCATCTTCAATGGTTTCAATTGTCTTGCCATACAGCATCTTGTCCTTTAGCATCACAGCATGGGTCTCAAGAATATAACTCTGCTGGCGCAACTCTTTATTGGAATTTTTAATAATTACTTTGAGTTCATCCTTTGCTTTCTTTACGGCAGCCTTGAAACGTTTTATTTCATGCCGCAGGTTCTCCTTTCCGATGAAATATTTCCTGACAACATCGACACCTTCCTTATCGACCGAATAAGCCTTTCCTATGCATATGCCCGGCGAAGCCCCTATTCCATTTAAAACTATTTCAATTGCATTTGTATCCGACATAAAAACTTATTCCCCAAAACCATTCTTTACCAGCTCAATGATTTCATTTAAGATATCAATGTCTGACTCTTCAGTAATTTCCAAAGTTATTTTTGATCCCTTTGAACATGCAAGGGAAAGAATATCAATAATGCTTGATGCATCCACCCGTTCTTTTCCCCTTATAAGCCACACTTTTGAGTTGGCATTTTGTGCAAGTTTTGCTATCCTTGCGGCAGACCTTGCATGAAGGCCAAGCTCATTGATAATGAGTACATCTCTTGAAAGTGCAGGCGACAAAGTTTACCACAGATAAATATTTTATGATATTAGATGGTATTAAAAAAGGCCAAAATAAAACTAAAACACAGAACGACTTTATAAAAGAAACCTTGTATAAAGCCGCGGATTAAATGCTAATAAATAAAATTCTATCAATATATAAAATATTTGTCAATGCAGAATCATAAACAGCCAAGTCGATTAGTTATCAAAGGTCTCGATTAAAGAGCGTTGCATAGCCGGACCCAATTTGTTATGGAATGAGGCATGAAATATTTAAAGACAATAATTCTATCAAGTTGTTTGGCCTTTGTTTTGTTCAATCCGCAAGCGGCTGAATGCAAAGATAATTCTCATCCGCTCAATCTATCGCAGGATGAAATCATTGACAGGATCGAAAACAGATATGCCGCAAAAGGATTTTCGGCAAATTTTTCTCAAGAATCGACTATCAAGGCAATGGATATTACAGATACCGCATCTGGAAATCTCTTTGTCAAGGCCCCCGGCATGATGAGGTGGGAATATGAAAAACCGGATCGGCAACTCATAATTACAGACGGCAAAAGATTGTGGGTTTACAGGCAGGAAGATAACCAGGTTATGGTCGGAAGATCCCCTTATTTTTTTGGAAACGGAAAGGGGAGCGGGTTTCTTTCAGATATGAAGATTATAAGGGAAAAATTTAATATTGCGCTGGATGATAAAAGCACCGGCAAACACTATGTTTTAAAACTTATACCTAAAGAAAAAACATTCGATATCTCCCTGATATATCTGTCGATCTCAATAAATACTTTTGATATTGTTCAAATAGCAACATATAATTCATACAATGATGAAACAAAAATTTATCTTAAAAATATAGAGTTCAAAAAACATATCGATGACTCAATGTTTTATTTTGAAATTCCTGAAGGAGCTGATATCCTGCAACTTGACGAATAGCGGATAAGTATTAAAGATGAAGGAAAAGATAAAGAGTCTGCTGAAAAAAAGAAAAGCAATCATGCTGGCGCATAATTATCAGCCGCCGGAAATCCAGGATATTGCCGATCTTTGCGGAGATTCACTCGAGCTCAGCATAAAGGCATCCATTACCGATGCCAAGGTTATCCTCTTTTGCGGCGTGACCTTCATGGCTGAGACAGCTTCAGTGCTGTCTCCTGAAAAGAGGGTCATCTTGCCCCGCAAGGACGCAGGCTGTCCAATGGCCGACATGGTAACGCCGGCACAGCTTAAGTCAAAGCTTGCCGGACTTCCTCCCATGCCGGTGGTGACCTATGTGAATTCATCCGCATCTGTCAAGGCCATGTCAACCATCTGCTGCACATCGGCAAATGCTATTGAGGTTGTAAACAGTCTGGAAGCAGAAGAAATGCTGATGGTTCCTGATCGGAATTTGGCCCAGTATACGGCTTCGAAAACAGATAAAAAAATTCACCTGTGGGATGGATACTGCCCGTTCCACGACAGTCTTACGTCTGAAGATGTTCAAAAAGCAAAAAAGATGCATCCTGATGCCGTTTTTATGGCACATCCTGAATGCAGACCAGAGGTTCTTGAGCTTGCCGATGCTATTGCAAGCACTTCAGGGATGATTAGATATGCGGGTGAGTCCGACAGCCTGTCCTTTATTGTGGGCACGGAAATCGGGATGCTTTATCCATTAAAAAAGGCAAATCCCGGCAAAGAGTTTTATCCGGCTTCAAAGGATATGCTGTGTGACGATATGAAAAAAATTTCCCTTGATGATATCGTAAGGTCTCTTGAAACTATGGAAGGAGAGGTTAAGGTGCCTGAGGATATCAGACTGCCTGCATTAAAGGCGGTTCAAAGGATGATAGATCTGTCAACTTCCGACTAATTCATCCGGGATATCGGCATTGGTGTAAACCTTTTGCACATCATCACAATCTTCGAGTATTTCCATCAATTTGATCATCTGCTCTGCTTCCCTTCCTTTAAGTTCAAGCATTGTCTGTGGAAGCATGGTGATTTCCGCTTCTACATAAGGAATCGATGCATTATCTATCGCTGTTTTTACAGCTTCAAAATCACCTGGTTCCGTAATGATTTCAAAGCTATCATTATCTTCCCTCACATCTTCTGCACCGGCCTCAATGGCCGTTTCCATCAGCTTGTCCTCGTCAACCGCTTTCTTCTCAACATCGATATACCCCTTGCTGCCAAACATCCAGGACACACATCCGTTTTCACCGAGATTTCCGCCACATTTACTGAAAATATGACGGATATCGGCAACCGCCCTGTTTTTATTATCTGTAACCGATTCAATCAGCACGGCGGCTCCTCCAGGTCCGTATCCTTCATAAGTGCTTTCTTCATAATTTACCCCTTCGAGTTCGCCGGTCCCCTTTTTGATTGCTCTTTCAATATTATCTTTCGGCATATTTTCACTTTTTGCCGCCAGAACAGCTGCTCTCAGCCTTGGATTTCCGGAAGGATCCCCCCCTCCTGTGCGAGCAGCGACGGTAATTTCTTTGATAAGCTTGGTAAAAACTTTACCACGCCTGGCATCTGTAACCCCCTTTTTATGCTTTATTGAAGACCATTTGCTATGCCCCGACATATTCTCCTCCTATTTTTTTCAAATCCAACAATATATATTTCTTTGCTTGATTTTCTGCTGCTTTGCGGTTTGAAAATTTTGTGTTTATTAAAACTTAACTTAACTGAATCTATAAATTCCTTAAAATCCTCTCCCTGGAAAATCTTGCAAATAAATGATCCGCCGTCAACCAACAGGTCTTCAGCGATCCTTAAGGCGGCCTGGCAGAGATTAAAAGACCTTGCGGCATCAACATTTTTATTGCCGGTAGTATCTGGCGCCATGTCGCTCATTACAATATTAAAATCTTTTCCCACAGATTTTATAAGCTCGTCATCAAGGTCAAGAACATCACCGGTATAAATCCTGACATTGGATGGAACCTTTGGCAAAACCGATTTTGACAAAGGTTTCAGGTCGATCCCAACGACCCGGCCGTTCTTTCCGGCCAGATCTGCGGCAAAAAGAAGCCATGACCCAGGGAAACAGCCAAGATCAAGAATTTTGTCCCCCTTTTTTATCAGATTATACTTCCGCTGAATTTCACGGAGCTTATAAACAGATCTTGCGAGGAATTGTTCCTTCTTTGCCAGCCGCGAATAATGATCTTCCCACCTGTTATGTTTAGATCTCAAGTTTCGCATCTTTTTTATGCCGCCACCTAAAATAATGCTTCAATCCCTTCTGATATTGTTGATATGCCGATAAGCTCTATTCCTTTTATTTCACCCATCCGTTTAAGATTGCCTGCCGGCACAAGGCATCTTTTAAAACCCATTTTTTTTGCTTCCACAACCCTGATTTCAATATGACCTATGGCTCTTACTTCACCTGTCAAACCGACTTCGCCAAGAACAATGGTTGCATCAGGGATCGATTTGTCTAAAAAGCTCGATGCAATGGCGGCAACTATCCCCATGTCGATTGCAGGCTCGTCAACCTTAACCCCTCCGGCAACATTCATAAAGATATCGTGCCCCATTAAATGCATGCCCAATTTTTTTTCAATCACGGCTGCAAGCAATGCAACCCTGTTGCTGTCAAGACCGAGAATGGTCCTTCGAGGATTTCCGAAGTTTGTGCTGCTGGCAAGGGCCTGCAATTCAACAAGTATGGGCCTTGTGCCTTCCATGCTTGCTGTAACCGCTGATCCGGGCACGTTTTCAGGACGCTCGGAAAGAAATATCGCCGAAGGGTTGGCAACCTCCTCCAATCCTCTTTCATTCATCTCAAACACGCCGATTTCGTTGGTCGATCCAAACCTGTTTTTTACAGCCCGTAAAATTCTGAATATATGGTTCCTGTCCCCTTCAAAGTAAAGAACCGTATCAACCATATGTTCCAAAAGCCTTGGCCCTGCTATTGCGCCGTCCTTTGTCACATGCCCCACAAGAAATATCGGAATTCCTGTTTTTTTAGCCATGTGCATAAGCCGAACCGTGGATTCTCTGACCTGGCTTACACTACCCGGAGCGGATGTAAGATCCGGGCTGAACATTGTCTGGATAGAATCGATAACAATAGCATTCGGCATCACAGATTCAATCATCGACATGATTGAATCAATATCTATTTCCGAAACCACCAGCAAATTATGCGATCCTGTAGAAAGCCTCTCGCCGCGTATCCTTACCTGCCTGATCGATTCCTCGCCGGAAATATAAAGTGTTTTATGTCCCTGGTTTGCAAGACCGTGCAGAATCTGAAGCATAAGTGTGGACTTGCCGATTCCAGGATCTCCTCCTATCAGTACAAGGGTTCCGGGAACAAGACCTCCGCCCAGCACACGGTCAAATTCCATAATGCCGGTTAAAAGCCGGTATTCTTTTTCAAATTCAATGGAATCAATGGGAACAGGTTCTGCGCCGGAATAGGATATCCCTCCCTTTGCTCCATGAGCGGCTCCTGTGGCCTGAGCCTCTTCAACAAAGGTTTGCCACTGCCCGCAGTCAGGGCATCTCCCCAGCCATTTAGGGGCCTGATATCCGCATGACTGGCAACAAAAGACTGTTTTTACATTTTTTTTCATTAGTCGGACTTTTTATTAAACATATTAAGTGCTTGATAAAACAGTTAATTGCTTCAACCTAACACTTAACACTTGGTGAATTCGACTTTTTACGAATTCATCAATATTATTTGACATTTTAATATATAGCATGCCATTTTGATTCAATCAAGAAATGCTCTTGCACATAATAAAGAAATGATTGATTATCACGTCCACACACAACTTTGCAACCACGCCAAAGGTTCCATGGAGGCATATATACAAAAAGCCGTTGCCATCGGTTTAAAGGAGATATGCTTTCTGGATCACCTTACAATGCACGAATACGGGAAAAGGCTTTCAATGAGCCCGGGAGAAGTCCCCTTCTATTTCCAGGCTGTGCAACAATTAAAGCATAAATACCGCGGCATTATTAAAGTTAAGGCAGGTCTTGAGCTGGATTTTGCCCAGGAATATACCGATTTTTTCCAAAAGATTGTGGATACATATTCATTTGATGTAATAGGAAGCTCATTGCATTTTCTCGGCAACATGGACATAGTAACCCGCAAGTCCGAGTGGAAACAGGGCAAACCGGATATCGATTATGTATACGGCCTTTACTTTTCACAACTTGAAAAGATGCTGGATTACAACTATTTTGATGTTGTATGCCACATCGACCTTGTGAAAAAATTCGGATGGAAGCCATCGATATCTTTTGATAAAACACTTGATAAAATACTATCAAAAATAAAAAGCAAAGATTTAATTGTTGAGGTAAATACAAGCGGATATGAACATCCGGTCAATGAAATATTCCCATCCATGGAAATTATTAATAAATGCCATGAATTAGGGATAAACATTACTGTTGGATCGGATGCACATAATCCTGAAAGCGTGGGACAACACTATGACAGGGTGCTGCCGATGCTGGTTTCAGCAGGATACAGGCAGTTATCCACATTTACAAAGCGAAAGCTGAAAATGATTCCGTTACCCGCCACCGTACTTTAGCGGGCTCTGTGATCTTTGTGTACTCCGTGGTGAAAATTGTTGGGAGTTGATTTTGTGCATTAAAATAACCCGTTGCAACTGTTTTATTTTTATTTGTCTTATGGCTTTACAGCTTTTTTTGCCGGCCCAAACTCCGGCAGGTGCAAATAAAAAAGCCGGCTATTTTAATGCATTACAAAAGAGGCTTATAGAAGACGGTTTCAGCAAAAACAAAATCAATGCGCTCTATGACAGGCACGGGGTCTATTTTGATG
>JABMRH010000224.1 GCA_013202725.1 Desulfobacteraceae bacterium | reverse complement strand
GGGACATCCTTGATAAATTGATATAATAATCTTGGGGACGCCCTTCACATTTGCAGTTTTAGAACAATCCCCTGTATATAAATTAAAGTTAGCTGTGTAATAAAAAAATAATATATCTAAATCTGTAAAACTAAAGACATCCCAAAATTCCCCCAGGCTTTTTCAGACAGTGTTGATCCGATTGTTATTTATGGGTTTTTTTAAAATATGCTCCAAAACCGAATCTATTTAATTATTTCTATTGCTTGTTGAAGCTAATCTTTTTTTAGCTATATTTAAGTATTCTATATTATTATCAATGCCGACAAACTTTCGATTTTGTTTTTTGCATACAACTCCTGTTGTACCACTCCCGCAAAATGGGTCGAAAACCAGGTCTCCTGTGTTACTGGAAGCTAATATAGCTCTTTTACGTATGGGGAGGCACGATTAGAATCTTTTTATTATTTTATCAAGACATCTATTTTTAAGCATCTCTAAATTCATGAGAAAATCAGCCTTGTCAAAATATTCTCGTAATGGGCGTAAAGTAGAGCGCCAGCCTGCTCCGTCGGTTACCCAAATAAACTCAATCCCTTTTTCCTATTCACAAAACAATTCCATTTCCGGTGTTTTTTCGGCTATCAGACAAGATTTTATTTTTTCAATACAGAAACCGCTTGCTTTTATCCATTTGGCCTCCTGAAGCAGAGCATTCAAGGCGTCTTGGGAGCTTTCGCCTTTCTCCCATCCTATCAGCTGGCAATTTTCGACATAACGACCTGACGGAGACAGAGTAGCCCCCTCATCTGTATAAAACAAGTAGCTGTTCATCGCATTTCCTCATTTTTTTTAGCAATTCATTTTCCAATCGTACACGTGTCCTAATATTCGCAAAATGAGCCATTCGGTGATGATGAGCACATAGCACAGGCAAATTCCATAGTCTTCAGCACCTCTGCAAAGAGGAATAATATGATGAACTTCAATGTACGGTATTCCATCTTCTTTCAGAAAGGCAAAATCTTTATCAGTAAGGAAAATCCAGTATTTCATAGAGCTATTTGCTTTTGCAATGCTGTTATTTCAAAAGTTTTTGTATGTAGCTTTGAAATGAAATCATAATCTACAAACTGAACGCAATTCTTGATTTCCTTGTAAATGGAAATATTAATAACGTCCTCAAATTTTCGTCTCTTTTCAATCGGACTTACCAAGAAGAATCTGGAATTGAAATCTTGCAAATCTGAATACTTACTTGAGGGAATTCTGACTTTCCATCCCACTCATCACTTAACCTTTCTGCAATAGCCTTTGCCCATTCATTTGCTGTCATTTTTATCTATGACCTCACCTATATTCTATACTCAGGTTCGACGCTTATCAATTCGCTTGTCTTTGTATGTAATTTAGCCACACCGTCATAGCTCCAAAATCTAACCCGCTTAGAAATGGGTCTAAATGCTTCTAAAGATAGCTTCGTTTGAAACTCTTTCCTTCTAACCTCGTCTGCGACTATACAAAAGTTAGAATAAAAATCCTGAAGCTGAACGAACTTCAATAAAGAATTATATATGTTTGTTGAGTGTTCAACCTCGAAAAGGCTTGCAGGCATATTTCTTTCGTTAAACCACGTTACATCAATAGTTTGGGTTGTGCGGACTATATGGGCGTAGCTATATTCAAAAATTTTAGAGATTGTTGTAATCTCGAAAAGCTTTGTACCCAAATAAAATTTGTTTTTATCCTGACTGGGAACAAAAGTTTTATACTTCTTGAAATTCCCCAATTCTACAAGTAGTCCTTGATAATAGGTGTGAGAGTATTCTTCCTGCTTTGTCTTCGTTTGATCCTTTGCAGGTAAAATTTCGGGTGGCAGTTTATCTTTGTAAGATTTTAGTGCCCACAAACCTGGCCGAATCTTAAAGAAAAACCGCTCGTCTTGAACAATGCGGCGGATACTTGCAAAAGGGGTCGTTGTCTTCCATTCACAATCTTCAACTTTCAATACATTCTGATTTAAAAAGCCAAGAGTGGCGTATCCGCCATTTTTTTCCATAACCTTGATAACAGTTTCATATTGTTTCATAACAAATCCTGTTCAACAATAAATAGGCTTTTGGGTCGGATGTTTGCCAAATTTTTTCTCTCCATTTTTAGGTGTTGTTATTGCCCAAACACTACGCATTTGCTTATTTGGCTTTTTTATGAAATCTCTATTCCAATCGCTATTTTTTACTAAATCATAATTAAAAGTGTGCTTTGCTTTTTTATTTTTTCTGACCCAAATTAAAGTTTCATGACTTGCTGTGAACATTCTACATGCAAGATTTGGTGCAGCATTTGGTTTAAACCAACAAATATCGTTGATAAAATGCCAACCTTGTTTTTGCAAGGCAAATCCACAGACATAAATTGAATGATAAGTCCCTGACACCCATAAAGAGCCATTCGGTTTTAACACTCTCTTACACGCTTTAAGCCAGTTATAATGAAAATCGAAGTCTTCTTCTATACCACTACTCTTATCCCATTTGCCTTTATTTACACTGACACGTTTACCAGCATGACAAGTAAAACCTCCATTTGAAAGATTATATGGAGGATCTGCAAATATAAGATCAATACATTCATCTGGGAATGTATTTAATGTTTCAACAACATCCCCTTTATAAAGTCTTATGTTTTTCTCTGAAAAATAAGCATGGTATACCATCTTTGCG
>JABMRH010000223.1 GCA_013202725.1 Desulfobacteraceae bacterium | reverse complement strand
CTGGGGATGGTAGAATGGGGAAATGCCCATGTATATGCCGAAAAGGATCATAAAAATTCCGCAGCAAACAAGAATTCCATAATATATCTTTTTGTTTAAATATCGAAGGCCGAAAAAGGACAAAATCGAAACAAACAGGTACCATGCAAGATCTCCTGCTTCATGTCCTATAAAAAATGCCAAAAGACTTGGCCATTCCTTAAAAGAGATGCCAAACTGTATCATAAATGCAAAGCCTATGGTGGCCCACCAGACCCACCAGTAGGGATTGGACATGGAAACTACTATCCCGCCGACTATTGGATTATCAAGACCTTTATTTATTTTTGTAGAGGAGTGTGCTCCTTTTTGGGGTTCGTGATCCGGACTGTTAACTGAGCTTAAAAAATATATCGGGATATTGCCTTTATGTACATTCAGGATTATGGATAAGCCGAAATAGATAAGCAAAGCTCCGCCTGCAACCCCTATGGTTCTCACAACGATGATATTTTGCAGGACAAAGGAAAAGCCAAAAAGCAGAAATATTATAATTACCATCTCAAGTATGGCATGCCCCGTTATAATCCATAAACCCATCAGGTAGCCGCGTTTGCCGGATTGTACAGACTTGATGATTGTATATGTAAGCAACGGGCCCGGGGCCATGGCTCCGGTCAATGCCACCAGAAAGGAAAAGGAAAAAATAATCCAGAATGATGAAATATAACTTGTAAAATTGTCTAACATATTATTTTACTGATGTTGAAAGTTTCGTAAAAAATCGAATTCATCATTGATGAACTCGTAAAAAGTCAAATACGTCGAATGTGTCATTTCGACCGCAGAGAGAAATCTTATCTTTTCAATAGGTTGCAGAATAAAGATTTCTCGTTTCACTCGAAATGACAGGCTAAAGAGACTTTTTACGAGTTCATCAATAGTTATTTGTCTTTTTTACATTCATTATAAGAAGATATCTGCCATACATTAACACCAATTATCATTGCAGATACCAAACCGACAATTATTACAGGAACCATTTGAATTACATGGTTTACAAGTGTAAAGCCGAGGGCTTCCTTTGCCGAAATCCCGAAAAGGGACAGGGCAAACACTCCTCCTGCTTCCCAGAGCCCCCAGTAACCGGGTACGGACGGAAGAGCGATAAACAGACAGATAATTATCATGACCGCCATGATCTCAAAATATGAAAGCCGTATGCCTGGGCAGCCAAGCGCCATTACATAATATGATAAGGCTGCAAGGCTCCATATAATAATTGACAGCACAATGCAAATACCTACCTTTTTTGGATTCTTAATCAGAGCAAAACCCAAGGCGAAATTTTCTAAAAAACCTGTAACAGGTGTGCAAATTCTTTCCCTCATCCGGTTTTTAAAATCACTGCCCATAAAAAAAAATACAGCCGGCAACGCCATGATCAATCTTTTTACAATCTTTCGGGTAGCGGAAAAGTTGATTATTATTATTCCGGCAATTAAGGCTGCGCCCAGCTTAAACATGCCGGTGCCGATAGCTACCAGTGTTTCTCTGTTTAGATGATACTTGCCAAAGGAAATATCAAGCGCCGGATCTATATGAACAGATGCAAACACAGTTATTGAAAGTAGTATCAGAAGAATTATGTCAAACAACCTTTCAGCCGCAACCGTTGCAAGACCTGTAGAAAATGGAATCTTATCACGCTGCTGCAAAATAACCGGCCTTGCCAACTCGCCGATCCTGCCGGGAAGGATGCAGTTTAACATAAAGCCAATCATCATGGGGTGAAATGCCTGCCAAAAGCTTATTGTGTGTGCCGCCCCAAGGATAAACCGCCATCTAATGGTTCTTATAACAAAACTAATTAGGGCGATAAATACAGATGGTAATATCCAAAAGTAATTTATTGTTGTCAGATAAGTTGCAAGATCGGCAAACGGAACTTTTCTAAAAGATAGATAAAGAGCTAAGGCGGACAGTAATATTCCCAGAGCCAGAGAAATGATTATATTTTTTTTTATACGCATAACCCCCGGGTTGTCAGGAAAGGATGTTGCGTGCATTGTTGATATCTTTTTTAATCTGTTCTGATAATTCTGAAATATTTAAAAACTTTTTTTCATCTCTTAGACGCTTTATAAAATTTACGCGGATTTTCTGTCCGTATATATCATCATTAAAGTCGAGGATATGAACCTCAACCGTAAAAATGCGGTCATCAAAAGTCGGGCTGTATCCGATATTGGCAACCCCTTTATATTTACTTCCCCTGCATTCAACAATAACCGCATAAACACCGGTTTTAGGGCTGAGTTCATCATAAAGCTTTATATTGGCGGTAGGAAAGCCGAGGAGCCTGCCCCCTCTGTCTCGCCCGGCCATAACCGTGCCCCTTATCTGGTAATACCTTCCTAAAAGTTTTTGGGATTCAGCAACTTTCCCTTCCGAAATCAGTTCGCGTACCCTGGTGCTGCCGATTTTATCTTCCGAATTGTTTGATATCTGAATTTCCCTGACAACGATTACTTCAAAACCGATTTTTTTTCCATATGTTTTAAGTAAATTAAGGTTGCCTTCACGATTTTTGCCGAAAGTATAATCTTCCCCGACGATAATGGCTTTTATGCCGATACGCTTCACCAGGATTTCCTCTACAAATTCCTTTGCCGGTATTGAGGCGAATTCCCGTGTAAAGGGTATGCAGATAAGAATATCAATGCCTGCCTTTGCGATGAGTTCTGCTTTTTGTTCATACAGGGTTATAAGTGGTGGATGGTTATTTTGTTTTAACACCCTGATCGGATGAGGTTCAAAGGTCATGACGATAGATGTGCCCTGAAGCGCTCTTGCCTTTTCTATTACCTGATGAAAAAGGGCCTGATGCCCTATATGCACACCATCGAAATTTCCGATGGTAATAACGGCGTTTTTGTATGGATGGTCAATCTTTTCAAGATGTTCAATGACTTGCATTTTAATTTTTCCAGCCTTTCATTTTTACAAAACAGTCAATAAATCTTGACAACAAACAAAAAAGAATTTAGTTAAATTAATTCTATTAAAAAATCAATCTTTTTTAATTTTGTGCCGAAGTGGCGGAACTGGTAGACGCGCTAGGTTCAGGGTCTAGTGGGTGTATTCCTGTGGGAGTTCGAGTCTCCCCTTCGGCACCATATTTTAATTATAAGATCCTGCCAAAAACAGCACCGTTGCCGCACAATTTATCAATTCTTGCCTGAACAATACAATTTTTCAGATTATCTTTACCTCTTACAAAAACAGGAACATAGTTTGAAGTTATTCCTTTTAAATGGCCTGTAGATCTTGATCGTGTGCCTTCTATTAAGAGTTCCACCTTTTTCCCGATTAAATTTTTGTAAAATTTCACTTTCTTGTTATTTCCGATTTCTCGCATCTTCAAACACCTGTCCTTGATCACCTGTGATGGAACCTTGTCCGGATAGCTGTTCGCAGGCGTACCTTTGCGGCCGGAAAAGGGGAAAACATGCAGATAGGTAACAGGTAAATTTTCTATTAATGAATATGTATTTTCAAAGGCCTTCTCGGTTTCGCCTGGAAATCCTATCAAAACATCAACACCTATTGCCGCATCAGGAATAAGTTTATGAATCTTCATTATCAGCTTTTCAAACAATGAGCTTGAATACGGTCTATGCATCCTTTTTAAGATAAGATTATCTCCGCTTTGAAGAGGGATATGAAAATGATGACAAAATATGTCTGAATCAACCACTATTTTTATAATATCGTCAGTGATTTCATTTGGTTCTATCGAGCTAAGGCGCACACGATCAATCGGCTGCAAAAAATTTATTTGTTTTAACAGGTCGGACAGGGTTGTCGGTGAAACAAGATCGAGTCCATAGCGGCCAAGATCTATCCCTGAAAGAACTACTTCTCGATACCCGGACCTCTTTAGAAGTTTAATGCTGCCCAATACCTTTTCCGGGTGCATGCTCCGGCTTCGTCCCCGCGCATAAGGGACAATGCAATATGTGCAGAAATTATTGCATCCATCCTGAATCTTTAGCAATGGCCTTGTCCTGCTCCATGAAGCGCCCATTACAAGTATCGGCTGAAACTTATGTTCCTGTTTAATGTCATGCAGGATGGTTAACGGATAGAATTCGGGAGTCGGGGAATCCTTTTCTTTTCCGTCAATAATTATTTCAGGGATTCTATGCTTGTCGGCATGACCTATAATATAATGCACACCATTTATTTTTTTAATTTCATCAGGTTCTACCTCAGCATAACAACCTGTAACAACTATGCATGCATTTGGGTTGGATCTAATTGCCTTGCGGACGGCCTGTCTTGACTGCATGGATGCTTTTTGGGTTACGGCGCATGTATTAACTATGAACAGATCTGCATTTTCTCCGCTGCGCGCAGCGCTCCATCCATCCTTTGTCAAATATTGAGCTATGGCCTCAGACTCGTACTGGTTTACCTTGCAGCCCAAAGTTGTGAAATTAAATATCAACCTGCGATCCATCCGCCGCCAAGAACTTCATTGTCGCGATAAAACACAGCCCCCTGGCCGGGAGTTATTGCCGATTGAGGGGTTTTAAATCTGACAATTGCCTTGTTGCCGTCGTCCGGAAACAGGATGGATAAAGCAGCTTTATGGCGGTATCTCACACGTGTATAAACTTTAACAGGGGAGGTCGGTTCTTTATCTATCCAGTTTATGCCCGTCACCTTGCATTCCGATGCCATTAAACTATTTTTAAACCCAACAATAATCCGGTTTTGCTTTCTGTCTATTCTAACAACGTAATAAGGCTCGGAAGCCGGGAGGTTTATGCCGCGTCTCTGGCCTATTGTAAAGATATGCAGCCCTTTGTGTTTTCCTATTATGTTGCCGTCAATATCTTCAATAAGACCCGGCTGCGGTATTAAGCCTTTTTGCAGCGCAATAAATTCCCCATAGGTTTTCCCCTTGATAAAGCATATATCCTGGCTTTCCTGCTTTATAAAATGATCAAGTTCATGCTCCTTTGCCAGTTTAATTACTTCCGCCTTTGTCATCATACCGAGAGGGAAACAGGCATGGGCAAGCTGTTTCTGTGACATAAAAGCAAGAAAATAAGACTGGTCTTTTTCTGGATCAACCCCTTTTAAAAGATGAAACCTGCCGTCTTTATCCTTTATTATTCCGGCATAATGTCCTGTGGCAAGACAGGATGCGCCAAGCCGGCGGGCAAATTCAAGCATTGTCCCGAATTTTATTAACGGGTTGCATACCAGGCATGGATTGGGGGTTTGACCGGTCAGGTAGGATTGAATAAAATAATCTACAACCTTTTGCTTGAATTCTTTACGGCAGTCTAAGACCTTAATGTTTATATTCAGCTTGTCTGCGATATGAGAAATTACATTTACAGGTTCTGTCTCATATCCGGTGGTAAAGTGAATTCCAATGACTTTGTGGCCCTGCTTCTTTAGCAGATAGGCGGCTACGAGAGAATCTATACCACCGCTTATGGCGATTGCTGTTAATTGTCGCTTCATGTAAAAAATGTGTTGCTTGTCGGGCGAACCTCCATTGCCCTTGTGAGACATGCAGGTATGCAAAGCTCACATACGCTGCATTTTTGCTGATCAAACAGGACTAACATCTCAGGCCGCTGAATGGAAAGAGCGCCGGTCGGGCAAACAGCGGTGCATGCCCCGCAGTGGATACATTTTTTATTGTTGCGTTTCATATCCTGAGATGCATTCTTAACATGAACTCCCTGGGACCTGAGATATTTAACGCCATCCTTGAAATTTTTTCTTGATCCGGACAGTTCAAGGACCATGATACCCTCTTTCCTGGGCAATATCGTAGCATTAAGAATATTAAAGGTAAGGTTATACTCTTTTACAAGGTTGCATGCTACCGGTTGATGAACCACGGTTTTTGGAAAGCGAAGAATAAGTATTTTGGAATACACAATAAGCCTCCATATAATTCTTTATTTTTACTTTGCCGTCAATTTTAATTGATATTCATGGCAATAGCAACCCAATACCTCTCACTGATTGCCAAGTCCATTCTGCTTCCCGCAGTCAGGACACTGCCAGGTTATTCCATTGCATGACAGGCTCCATGCATTTTCATACATGCAGTCCTGACATATACTGAAACCGCATTTGCATTGCCAGCAAAAAGGCGGTTTCCTGCCGCAGCAATGGCAACTACTTTCTTTTGCCTTGCGTCGTTTTTCCCTGTATGAAGATAGTTTATGTGCAGAGCCTGTCATGTTCCACAATTATACATTTGTTTATCACAACATCAATACCTGCTTTGGTTAAAAGCTCCGCAGCCTCCTGATTTTCAATATTTAGTTGCATCCAAAAAAGTTTCGGCTTAACGAGACCTTTGCAAAATGCCTAAAACACGAAGGTCTCTTAACACGAAGAGACTGATGCCCTCATTTTACTTGAACCCTTGACTCCTTGAATCTTTATAACCCTACCAAAATTATTTATGCTTATGTGTGTATAAGCCGTGGGGATGGGAATGGATATGCTGATGCAGATGCGCCTCTTTATCTGAAACAATCCTTTTGTTTTCCATTGTATATATCGAATCGGTTATTTCAAAAAGAAAATCGATTTCATGTGAAATTAATATAAAGGAAAGATCAAGATTAGACAGTATGCTGATAAGCCTTGCCTTTGTTTTATCATCAAGGCCCGCGGTCGGCTCATCCAGGAGAAGGATTTCAGGCTCCATTGCAAGGATTGTGGCAAGGGAGACAAGCCTTTTTTCTCCTCCGGACAGTTTATAAGTAACCCTGTCTTCAAACCCGGCCAGATCAAGTGACTCCAGAGTCCTTTTGGCGATGTCAACAGCCTCATCCCGGCTCATACCCAGGTTCAGTGGCCCGAAAGCAACATCCTCAAGGACTGTGGGGCTGAATAGCTGGTCGTCGGCATCCTGAAAAAGCAGGCCGATTTTCCGGCGCACTTCATCAAACTCTTTTTCTTTTGTTACAGGTTTTCCGAATATTTCCATACTGCCGGAAGTGTGTTTGAGAAGCCCCATGATAATGTGAAACAGGGTGGTTTTGCCGCTTCCGTTAGGCCCCATCAATCCAATCCGGTCATAACGGAAAAATTTCAAGCTGAGTTTATCTAATACGGGCGGGCTGCCGGGATAGCCAAAGGATATATCTTGAAGATTGATAATCAGGTTGTTTGTGTCCATTCCAGTATTCCCAGCATCAGGATAAAGCCTGCCATCAGAATAAATGCAATTACATCCGCCCGGCTGATTGAAAAGCTGCTAAGGCTGTAAAGCTTTCCCCTGAAGCCGCGACAAATCATGGCATTGTGAACCCGCTGCGACCGGTCGAAACCCCTTACCAGAAGCATTCCAACCAGATGAGCGTAGCTTTTGTAGGTATGCAGATCGGTCTTTGGTTTAAAACCTCTAATTTTCATGGAATTGACCAGGCGGGCATATTCTTTATATATTACATGGAGATACCTGTATGTAAAGAAGAAAAGCTGTACAAGTTTTTTGGGCATACCCAATTGATGCATGGCATGGCCTATAGTGAATATCGGGGTTGATGCGGTCAGCGCAATCAGCATCAGCATGATGGCGTTCGATTTAATGGTTATTCTAAAAGCAAGCAGCACGCCTTCACGGGTTCCTGTCAGAGAGCCGATTGAAAAGAGATGCTCACCGGCAAATGTAAATGGCAGAAAAAGCCACAGGAAAATAAGGAGGGTGTTTACAGGAATCAGCCGTTTGAAGACCTCTTTTATCTGTATCCCGGCAGAAAACAGGATAATAATTCCCACGGCAAGGGCTGCGATTAAAACCACAAACCGGTTTGACACGGCTACCATGGCCGAAAAAAGAAAAGCTATGATGATCTTAATACGTGGGTCAAGATGGTAAATAAAGGAATCGCTGCCTGATATTTCTTCAATCATCATTTTTATCACGAAATATAAAGAAAGTTACAAGTGCCTAAAGTGAGCTCACTTTAGGCACTTTAAACTTTAGTTTTCCGGCGGTTTGCAAAATATAGGGCCACGCCGACAAGACCGAATATATAACCTATACCGCCCATTATTTCGCTTATTCCAGGATCTTGATCCTGAGAGTCTGCCAGCATACTTATAATCGGGCTGAGCTTTTGATCCAGGGACTCGTCAATCAGGCGCTTGATTTCCTCTCTTTGCAAGCCGGTGGATCCGGAAATTGGCTGCTCTGCGCCTGCTTTACTGCCGGTGCGGTTTGATGGCGATGTAATGTCGCTTATTACGCCGGCTTCAGGCGTTTTGTTTTGTGATGCCTGTGCCGCAGCGATTTCCTCTACAGGTATTTTCCATTCAGCCCTATGGCCCATAGACGCCTTTAAGACAACCTTCAGGCCGGTCTTCTTCTTTGGGATTTTAAACGAGCACTCCCCTTTCTCATCGGTTGTGCCTTCGAGAAGCCTGTTTCCTTCCGTGTCAAAAACCGTAACAAGCGCTCCTTTGGCTTTTCTTCCTTTGCTGAATTTGCTTTGAGTGTATATTGTATCTCCTTCAACCCAGGCAAAGATAGTAACCTTGTGCGCAAAAGCAGGCATATTGGAAAAAAGGATAAACAAAAGTGTAAAGAGCTGAATGATTCGATTTCGGAACATCTTTTATATAACCTCGCTCGTTGCTGGTTGCTCGTTGCTCAACTAGCAACCAATGACAAATGGCTATTGACTATTGACTAAACTCAGTAGTTCCGGTCTTACCTTTTTGAGAAACACCACGCAGGCGGCTGTAACGATTCCTTCGATTATCATTACAGGCAGATGCGCCGCAACTATGAGTTTTGCCGCCGGCAAAAAGGCCTCTCCGGTAAGATACAGGGAAAGCCCGACAAGTATGCTGGAAATAAAGACCGCGCAAAATCCGGAAGCAAAAGCAGCGGTTATGAATACAGATTGTTTTATGCTGCTTTTTACGCTCCATCCGAACAGGTAGTAGCATAT
>JABMRH010000222.1 GCA_013202725.1 Desulfobacteraceae bacterium | reverse complement strand
GGGGCGGGAGCTTTTCCAGTTTAAAAAACTCAGGCAGGCGGTCATCAGCCGCTGTGAAGCCTGCCCGCTTGTTAAAATCCCTTTCCATTTTAAGGACCCGTTGCCCCAGAGAAGCGACATCATCACCGGTCAATGAAAGACCATATTTTGCGTTGAGCATATCCACAATGGCATTAAAGGCATCGGGTATATCCAGAACCGGAAAGGCCACAAACAGGCAAAGACCTGCCGTATCGATAGCAGCGGTTGCCACCTGGAGATCCCTGGATAATTTAACCTGCCCTTCTGCTTTTAGTGGATCTACATCGCCTCCCACCTTCATGATGTTGGTTGCTACGGCATACCCTGCAGTATGGTCGGCCCCCATTGTTGATGTGGCGTAGGTTACACCCATACCCTTAACAGCCCGTGGGTCATAGGCCGGGAGGGCCTGATTTTTAACAACAGGGACGCGCCTTACTCCAAAGGCCTTTCCAACCACTACTGCTCCTGAGCCTAAAATTCGACCCAGGGGTGTTCCCTTGCCGATTTCCGCCATGAGCTCCTCGGCTCCGGCCGCGTCCCCAAATTCTTTGACTCCGCCTTCCATGGCTACTGCAATTGCATTACCCGTTTCAATGGTATCAATTCCGATGTCGTCACAGGCACGGTCCATTCGTGCAATGGCATCTATATCATCAATCTCGCAATTGGGGCCCAATGCCCAGACTGTCTCATACTCAGGCCACTTGGATAGATATTCGCCTTTTTTATCCAGGTAAGTACCTGAGCACTTAATGATGCAGCCGGTCATACACCCCTGGGTGGGCTCACCTTTTCGCTCAAGTGTAATCTTGTTTAAAGTTTCTCCTCCCACCTTATCGGCTGTTTCAAAACGCCCGGATCTGAAATTTCGCGTGGGAAGGGCGCCGGCCTCGTTGATAATGTTTATAAGCACATCTGTGCCATAAGTAGGAAGACCCTGGCCTGTTACAGGGTGTTCGGTCAAGGCCTTTGCAAACCGTTTTGCGGCTTCACTGAATGCCTCTTTGTCAGCCAGGGGCGCCATTTCACCCTCTGACGGATCGATGACAATTGCTTTGAGACCCTTGGAACCCATAACAGCGCCCAGGCCACCACGACCTGCATGACGCGTGGGGCGAACTTCCATGTCTGTAAAGGCCACACTTGCAGCCGCCAGTTTCCATTCGCCGGCCGGGCCGATACTAATAAAGCCTGCTTTTTCACCGAACTCATTTTTGAGCTTATCTATTGTTGCATAATTTCCCATGCCCTTGAGATCGTCGGCAGGGGACAATTCCTGTTTTTCTTTGTCGATAAACAGTTTATATAACTTTCCATCTTCACGCATGCCCTCAATCACTATGGCTGTGATTCCGAGCCTGGCTAAATACCCCCCTGCCTCGCCGCCTGAATTGGCCTCCTTGATGCCTCCGGTCAGAGGGCTCTTGGCTCCTACGGAAATCCTGCCGGAGTTGGCGCATTTGGTGCCTCCGAGCAAGCCGGGGGCAAAAATGAGTTTGTTGTTGGGCCCGATAGGGGAACAGGTCGGTTCCACCTCGTCTAACAGGATCGCGGATGTTAATCCTCTTCCTCCAAGACCTTGATAAGCTTCAGGAACATCTTCTTTTTTGACCGAAAGGTCAGACATGTTCACCCTAATAATCTTAAACATAGCAGCCTCCTTTCTTTTGGAAGTAACGTATGAAGGTTTCGTAAAAAGTCGAAAATCGAGTCACTCCCGCGAAAGCGGGAGTCTATAACTGCTTGAACTCACTGGATTCCCGCTTTCGCGGGAATGACAATAATCGGGCATTTCCGACTTTTTACGAATTCATCGAGTATTAAAAATACTTTTTAAACATGTCATAAAAAAGATATTATCGCAATGTAAAACAATAAAAAAACAAAGAAATAGTTCAACCTTGACATAATAATCTATCTTTATGATAATCTAAATATTGCCAACTTCTTGTTTCCAGAATAAAAATTTACCAGGATCTATACAAATGCCTATAAAAATCCTTCTAAGCTCAACTCTGCGAAAATATGTCCCTGGCTATGACCCGGTAAAAGGGATGAGTTTTTCCGTGGATGGGGAAATAACAGTGGAAGAGTTGTGCGAACGGATAAACATTCCGTCTGATAGAATAAAAATCGTTATGGTGAACGGGAAGAGTAAATCCATGAATCATGTGTTAAAAGGCGGTGAGCGCGTGGGGCTTTTCCCACCCATAGGAGGCGGTTAATATGACGGGCGTTCGTCAACCGCACAGCATAAGCATTCGCGTATTTGGTTTCCTCCGTCGTTATATGGATGCGCAGGGTCTTTCATATGCCTTTGATAAAGATATCGACCCCAAAGGTGAAACAGCCTACGATATTGCTGTGGAACTTCATATCCCTCCCGAAGAAATCGAAGCAATCTTCTTGAACGGAAGTGTAAAGAATATCTATGATTACGTGTCTCCCGGCGACCGCGTGGCCTTTCTTCCCTACGGAACACCAGGGCCATACCGTGTTTTTCTGGGTATGGCCAGGGAAAATGTAGAACGTGCGCGCCGTGAGAAAACCATGGCAAACATAGAGGGTCAAAAGTGAGTGCCAAAAAGCAAATAAACATACAAGAACTTATTCGCTCAAAGTCTAAAAAGGCCGGGGATGAGGCGGGCTGCGAGGCACGGGTTTTAGAGGATGTGCATGCGATAAAAATAGCGAAGGAATGTGGCTGCAAAGTATATGATGTCTATGTAAACGCTCTGAAAGAGGAAATTTGTCCATACCGATACATCCGTAACATGGAGACCATATCGCTCAAGGAACAACTCATGCTGGCAGAGTCCAGGGTGGCTGTGATCGGCGCCGGCGGGCTGGGCGGGCAGGTGATTTTGTTGCTGGCAAGGATAGGAATCGGGCACATGGTAGTTGTGGACAGAGACATATTTGAAGAAACAAACCTGAATCGCCAGGCCCTGTGCAGTAAAAACAGTTTAGGTAAATCAAAAGCAAAAGAAGCGCTTGTCTCTGTGGGAGCTATTAATCCGGGTATTAAGGTATCAGCCTATCCGGTGAAGCTGGACTACTCCAATGCATCTGAAATACTGTCTGATTCGGACGTGATTGTAGATGCTCTGGACAACATATCGGATCGGTTTATCCTGGAAGAGATATGCAAGAAGTTGGGTATTCCTTTAGTACACGGGGCATTAGCAGGTTTCGAGGGACAGGTAATGACCATCTTTCCTGATGATACGGGCCTGAAAAATCTCTACGGCAGTAAAAGGGCAAATGAAAACAGCTCAAAAAGTCCTGAGGCTGTCTTTGGTATTCCTGCCCTGACTCCTTGCCTGATTGCAACCCTGCAGGCTATGGAGGTTCTCAAGATCATTCTCAAGCGAGGGAAAATTTTCAAAAATGCAATGCTTTATGTGGACCTGGAAACCGGCCTGATGAATGAATATGTCTTTGAGAAGCGCAAATAATAGGGGCCAGGGATCAGGGATCGGGGGTCAGGAAAAGATGAACATCGAACATCGAACGTCCAACATCGAATGTTGAATGGAAAAGATGAATAAACAGGGGTCAGTGGTCAGCGGTCGGGTGTCAGGGATTGGGGAATGCTGGAATTGGATGATTGGATGAACAAAATGTTTACACAATCTGCGGAAATCAGCGTAATCTGTGGATGGGATTGAGGGATTGGAAAATTTCATAATTATTTTATGTTATTTAATTATCGGCATGGGTTTGCGACGGGTGCCAAAATTTCCCAAAGAATCCGCCAATGTCCTGAACCTGTTTGTCATTTATGTTTCACTTCCGGCTCTTATACTTTTAGAGGTCCCGGAACTGACATTTTCGAAACAGTTGCTTGTGCCAACCTTGATGCCATGGGTAATGTTGCTGTTTTCCGCCGTATTGGTCCTTATTCTATCCAGTATAATGGGCTGGGATAAAAGTATTACAGGCGCATTGTTATTACTTGTGCCACTGGGCAATACATCCTTTCTCGGCATCCCGATGGTAAAGGCATTCTTTGGTGAATCCGGCATTCCTTATGCGATTCTCTATGACCAACTTGGTTCCTTTCTTGCTCTCGCAACTTACGGCACAGTAATCCTGGCTTATTATAGCGGAGACGAAAAGCCTAAACTCAAAAGTGTTGTTTGGCGCACCATAACTTTCCCGCCCTTTATTTCTTTACTGTTGGCTATCCTGGCACTAAAAGGCTTTTCTTATCCGACACCGGCAAAAACACTGCTTATATCTTTAGCGGCAACCCTTGTGCCAATAGTTATGGTCGCAATCGGATTCCAACTGCATTTAAAACTTAGTTCGAGCGTGATAAAGCCTTTGTGTGCCGGCTTATTGATAAAACTTGTTATTGCGCCGGCAGCAGCATTGCTTATGTGCACCATGTTAAATCTCGATAGCCAGGCTGCCAGAGTGTCAATCTTTGAGGCTGGAATGCCGCCAATGGTATCTGCAGGCGCATTAGCCATTATTGGAGGTTTGTCGCCGCGCTTGACAGCCGCTTTAGTGGGGTTTGGTGTAATTATGTCTTTTGTAACCCTACCTGTCTTATATAGTTTTTTGGGATAAGGGGATGTTCCCTATATGGTTCAAATACCCAAATAACTTAACAAAACATGCAATCTGATCTCTTATACGATGTTAAGAAAAGGGTTGACTGTGAATCTGCTTTGCCTTACTCTAAAGTAAGAAAATGGACAATAGTAAGGAGAAAAATTCCTATGGCATTAGCAACACTCACAAGCAAAGGGCAAGTAACGATCCCGAAAGCAGTTCGGGATTCTCTGCATCTACACGCAGGAGACAAGGTTGAATTTGTGATTACTGAAACTAAAGAAGCGCTTCTTAAGCCGGTCACCAAGAAGGTCGATGATGTATTCGGCAGGTTGCACAAGCCGGGGAGAAAACCCATTTCTATTGAGAAAATGGACGCTGGGATAAAGAAGAAGATGCAGGCTAATTTCAAATGAAGGCCTTGGATACTAATGCGCTGGTTCGCTTCCTCGTAAGGGATGACGAGCAACAAGCCGAAACCATTTACAGAATATTCAAACAGGCGGAGTCCGACAAGGAAGTATTTTTTGTGCCTCTGCTTGTTGTCTTTGAAACCATCTGGGTGTTGGAATCTGTTTATAAGATTGCGAGACAAGAGATATTGTCTTCCATTAACGAACTCATACTGATGCCAATCCTGGAGTTTGAGGCGCAATCAGCAATTCTGAATTCTGTCTCTTCGGCACGAGAAACCAAAATGGAGCTTTCGGACCTTTTGATAGCGCACTCAGCAAAATTTTCGGGCTGTGAATGTGTGCTTACATTTGACAAACGAGCATCAAACTCCGGGCTTTTTGAGCTGCTCAGATAGCGTTGTAATTCTACAAATTTCTTGACGTATGCAGTGGCGCTATACTATTTTAAACAGTGCCCAGCTTTTTAACATATACAATAAATTCAATCTGTAATGGGCTATAAAAATTAACTGTGCCATCTTTTAACAGGAAGGCTATGATATGAGTCTGGCAGATAAAATTATTAAAAACGTAAAAGCATTGCCAGAATCTAAGCAAATAGAAATTTTGGATTTTATTGAATGGACAGATTTTTCTCTTTCATCAGCGATGCGTGGTATGGAAGACGAACAAGCGCCTTATTCACTGAATGATCTCAAGGAGTCTTTCTCATGATCGCTGAGGGACAGATTGTTCTCTTTAATACTACAGTCACTTTTTAACGTCATGCCCGCGAAGGCGGGCATCCAGAAACCCAGTTATATCTAAAAACAAACTGGATTCCCGTTTTCGCGGGAATGACAATAGAAATAAATATCTGATACAATTTAGGTTAAATTTCAAATGCTTAGCAATAAAATGTCGCTGTAGTAGTGAGGAGTAACGAAAATGGCTAATATTCTGGTTGTAGATGATGAAGAGTCCGTCCGGCACCTGTTAAGCCGGATGCTTTTACGGGGCGGATACGAATGCACCCTGGCTGCTGATGCGGCAGAGGCCCGTAAATTCATTAAAGATCGTAATTTCGAGCTGATCTTATGCGATGTAACTATGCCGGGGGAGTCCGGCATTGATTTCAT
>JABMRH010000027.1 GCA_013202725.1 Desulfobacteraceae bacterium | reverse complement strand
GCGTCCGCCCAACATTTACGTATAAGGCAATTTTGCCTGATATCCTGATATTGAATAGACAAACAGGCAATTTTGCTTGTTTTCAATATTCAATATAGTGTATTCTCTCTAATCATGAAAAAGACGATAAAATAGGAAGAAATCTATGTCAAGTAAGATTCTTGATGACATGCGCGATGTGATGCGGCGGCGACACTATTTGATTCGCACGGAGCGAAGCTACTGCGGATGGCTGAGCGGGATGACCTGAGTGAAGGAAAGAAGAAGATCGAAACGTATCTGACGTTCTTGGCTCGCGAGCGGCAAAGAGGACAAAGATAGAGTCACGACATTCCCGCCCAGTCTCCAATCGCCGTTGGAGGCGCATTTGGGGCATGTCAAAATCGTCCACGAAGGAGATCTTGCCAACGGATACGGCGAAGTCTACCTGCCCCTAAGTTAATAACACTCATTTTAAACGCTTGAACTATTTCATATGTCATGAACTTTAAAATAAAAAATATTGCTCAGATGAGAAAGGATGCTGAAGAGATCTTTTACTCTGGGCTGCGCGCTGTTGATCCCGGCCTCGCTGTAAAAAGATATTGCAGGCGTGAAAACAACCATATTTTTATCGCTGATTTGCGTTACGATCTTTCTGAATATAAAAATATCTTTGTAATCGGGGCTGGAAAAGCAACAGCCCCCATGGCTGCAGAGATAGAAAACATTCTTGGGGACAGGGTTAAAAAAGGGATTATCAATGTCAAATACGGGCATACAAGCAAACTTGGTCGCATCAAACTGATAGAGGCAGGACACCCTGTTCCTGATAAAAACGGGCAGAAAGGCGCCGGCGATATTGTCGATCTTGCAAATAATGCAGGCAAGGATGACCTGATAATATGCCTTATTTCGGGAGGCGGTTCCGCCCTGCTTCCCCTCCCCTTTCCAGGCCTCACACTAAAAGACAAACAGGATACAATAAAAATACTTCTTTCCTGCGGAGCGTCTATACACGAAATCAATGCATTAAGAAAGCATATCTCCATGATAAAAGGAGGAAGACTGGCTCAAGCTGCCTACCCTGCTTCGCTCGTATCACTTATACTTTCAGATGTTGTCAGTGATAATCTGGATGTTATTGCATCAGGGCCTACTGTGCCGGATTCAAGCAGTTTCGACGATTGCATGAAAATTATTGACAAATACAGTATCCGGAAAAAATTGCCAAAACCTATTGTAAGACATATAAAGGACGGAATTTCAGGCAGGGTTCCTGAAACACCGAAGACAGGCGATCCGGTCTTTGAAAAAGCACAGAATATAATTATAGGCAGCAATATTGAAGCCATATCAGCGGCAAAGAAAAAATCCGAAACTCTTGGCTATAAAACTATTATTCTTTCCTCCATGATCGAAGGCGACACAAGCCATGTGGCACATGTTCACAGCGCCATAGCAAGAGAAATCCTTAAAACCGGCAATCCGATTCCCTCGCCTGCGTGCATCCTTTCAGGCGGAGAAACCACTGTAACTATCAAGGGGAAAGGGCTTGGAGGAAGAAATCAGGAATTTGCGCTTGCCGCTGCAATGGATATTGCCGGAACAGAAAATATTGTCATTCTAAGCGGAGGCACAGACGGCACAGACGGACCCACGGATGCCGCAGGGGCAATAGCTGATACAAACACTTTATCAAGAGCCACGGCCATGGGGCTTAATCCCGTCCATTTTCTGGCAAACAACGACTCTTATCATTTTTTTCAAAAACTTGGCGATCTACTGATAACCGGCCCGACAAACACAAATGTTATGGATCTGAGGATAGTGCTTGTGACTACTTCAACTGAAAACGGACCGGAACTCTAACCCACATATCAAGCTTTTTATCCCCTTTCATTCCAGGTTCAAAAAGCCACACCTTTACTGATTCTATTGCTTTTCTGTCTAAAATTGAATAGCCGCTTGATGTAAATAATCGAAGGTCGCCTACCCTTCCATTTTGATTAACCAGAACATTGAGAACCACGGTGCCCTGATAACCTCTTTTTCTTGCCAGCCTGGGATATTTTGGAAGCGGATTTACTTTGTATAACGGCACCGCCTCTCTATCTGCTTTTTGATATGTTGAATCAAAATCCTGATAAATAATCTCTTCTTGAGTTTCAGATTCTTCATTAAAAATCACTTTCTCAGGCTCAACAGGAGCCCTGACTATCTTTTTGGATATCAGCGGCTTTTTCTGCGATTCCGGATTTAAAACACTTTTAGCAGGAGACTTTTTTACATCTGATTTCGGCTGTATCACCTGTGGCTGCAGATATGCCAGTGTCATGGTAATAGCCCTGGTCTCCGGCCTGTATACATGCTTCTTCTTAAGACAATCAAACTCCATTCCAAAAAGCAAACCGTGTATCCCAATTGCCAGCACACCAGCAAATATTATTGGTCTCACAGCTATTGGTCCGCCTCCGCCTGCAGAGAAATCCTATTTATGCCTGCCGTTCTGATACAATCCATGACCTTGAAAAGTTTCTGGTATGACAGGTTCCGGTCAGCGAAAAGAAGGACTCCGGCAGCAGCATTCCCTTTGACCGCTCTCTTTAACGCTTCTGTCAAATTATCCAGGCCAATCGCTTTTTTATCAACAAAAACCGTTCCATCAGCTTTAACCGTCACAGACAAAACCGTTGTTTTATCGATCTTTGCGGTGGAAGATGAAGGAAGAATAACCGGCAAACCGCGATGCACGGCCATGGATAGCATTGCATATATGAAAAACACCAGAACCAGGAAAACAATATCGATAAGGGGAAGCATTTCAATGCGAGCCTTTCTGTTTGTTTGAAGGCTGAGCTTCATTTTAAATTCCCCTTTTGTTCGGCTGAACTCTGCACCAGCTTTTCATAGACAATTTCCAGGCTGGTGGCATATTTTTCAATGGTAAGAGCTGCATTCTCAACCCGTGCATTAAAATAATTGTATGGAAAAACCGAAAGGATAGCAATGCCAAGCCCTGTTGCAGTGGTAATCAGGGCCTGAGCTATTCCCGCTGTGACAGCTTCAGGATGTTCGATACCGGTTGTTCCCAATACATCAAAGGATGTAATAATCCCGAGCACCGTGCCGAAAATACCCAGCAGGGGAGCCACGGTAATCATAGTATCTATCACCCCCATATATCTGCGCATCCGCTTGATCTCTTCGGCGCCGGCCGATTCCATAGCTCTGGTCATGGAAAATTCACGATGCAGAATACCTGTTATTAGAATCCTTATAATATAGTCTTTTGATCCTGTTGTCTTTTCTCTAACCAACTCCCAATCCCCTGTTCTACAAAGTTCAAGGAATTCGTCCACAAGAGGCTGGTTGCGGCACATATTCACTCTGACCCAGAAAATTATCCTTTCTATAATAACGCTCATCACAATGACCGAGCAGGCCAGAAGCGGATACATGACCGGTCCGCCGCTAATAAATATTTCCAGCATTATTCCTCCAATCAATAGAATTTAATCTGATCCCCGACCCCCTAAGCGGCTGCGTAGCGTTTCTTTATTTTTTCAAATTTCCCGCATCTCTAACCTACAAGTCTTCAGCGGCAGGATAACCTTGAACTACAATATATTGCGTCACTTTTTCTCTTGACACACAATTCAATTACTCTTATTATTTTTTGTTAAAAAGCAAGTTCTTAGCTTGTCCATATAAATATTATATCAGCAAATGAGATAACTTACAAGGCAATGGAGGAAATATTATGTTAGTCAAAGGATGGATGTCAAGCGATGTAGTTTCAGTCGAGGAAGAAACTTCTATGATGAAGGCTTCCCTCCTTATGAAGGAGCATAATATTCGTCGTCTTCCTGTAGTCAGAAAGGGAAAATTAGTTGGGCTTGTTACTGATACGAATTTAAAAGAGGCTTCTCCATCAAAGGCAATCTCTCTGGATATCTATGAAATAAGTTATCTGTTGTCTGAGATTAAAGTCAAAGAATTGATGTCAAAAGACGTGGTCTATGTGAAACCTGATGAGACTATAGAATTTGCAGCGGTCTTGATGCTTGAAAACAAGATTTCAGGGCTCCCGGTAGTAAACGATCAACAAAATTTAATCGGTGTTATAACAGAAACAGATATATTTAAAGCTTTAATCCATATTACCGGTGTATACAGCGGTGATATCCAGTTTGCTTTCTGCCTGAGAGATAAACCGGGATCGGTGCATGAAGTCGCGGATGTCATCCGCAGCATGGGCGCCCGGGTCGTGAGTATACTCACAAGCTATGACTTAGCGGATGAAGGGTACAGAAACGTCTATTTTCGAATTCGGCACATGGAACGGGACCAGCTGGCAAAACTGGTCGATATTCTTGAAGAAAAATTCACAGTACTGTATACAGTCAAAGAATCCTTGAAAAAGGTTGCAGATAGGCGGCTGCATAGAGATTGAGACCTTTGCATAACTGCCATTTTTCCGTGATGCAGCGTTAGGCTTCAAATTTTAATCCTCAAAATACTCGATGTATTCCTCCGGTTAAAATCTGCGCCTTCCTTAAAATTGAACAAAACCGAACGTTTTTCAAAGCTCTCTTTGGTTAAGCGCCATCAATCCTTTTCACATTGTTGGCTTCCAGAAAAATGTCCACCTTCCTTTTGAGGTTGGACAGGTCCACCTCCCTTGGATCCGCATCGTTGCCCTCGTAGTTTATGCAGGGAATCCCAGCCTCGGCCAGAGCGTTGCGGCTTTCAATGCTTCCCAGGGCCTGCATTGTGCAGCCCCGATTCTGGTGCAGTATGCCCCCGTCCGCCTTCCATTGTTTGGCGATAGCCAAGGCGACATCATGGAGGACTTCACCGCAGGCGATATTATAAAGTGTTTCGGTGGCAAAGTGCGTTTTGTACCACACCAGCGCCCGCACGGCATCCTCCCTGGTGTCCAGCTTCATTCCGGCTTCCTCCGGGGTGGGTGTGGGGACAAGCTTGCCGTCAGCATTAAACATCCATGCGCCGGCGAGACAAATTACATACGGCGACCCCACAACGGTAACGCCGTATTTGTTTTCCATATATCGGTATAGCTGCAAATTGGGCCATGGAGGAATTGCATCCGTTATGACCCGGAACTGTTCATTGCCGACGGCGGCGATTTTTCGCTCCACCCGGTCTCTGGTTTCATCCAGCAGCCTTTCATAAAAATCAACGGCTTGCTTTTTAAAAGGGATTGAAAGGTTGGGGCCGATAAATGAAAATAAGCTTTTTTCATCCAGCGGGGCCGGGATATTCTGGTTGAGCTCCATGATCTCCGTCCATATTTTAAATGCACGGGTCTCGTTGATTACACCTTCAATAAAGGCCTCATCATCAAATTTTCTATTGGTTGTTTTTTGGGCCCACTCAATATAATCCAGCACTTGATTGGATACATAATTGATTACATTCTCTGTATTGT
>JABMRH010000026.1 GCA_013202725.1 Desulfobacteraceae bacterium | reverse complement strand
GATTTCTCCCTGCGGTCGAAATGACACATTCGACGAATTTGACTTTTTACGATTTCATCAAAATTAACAGTAGTTTTCAAACGCCATTTTAGTAATTTTGCTTTAGTGCAAATTATGTGGTTTTATATATATCAATGGAGATCAGCAATGAATGCATATAATATATTATTTGGCATAATCGGCTTTATGTTAGGTTGTGCCATCGCCTATTGGGTGAAGGGAAGGATTGTATCTCAGAAGCTTAAGTCTGCTGAGTTGGAGGCATCACGGCTGTTAGAGGATGCAAAGCGGAGATCGCAAACACTTATAAAAGAGGCTAAGCTCGAAGCAAAAGATAGACTTTTCAACATGAAAAGTGAATTTGATGCTGAAACAAAAGAGACTCAATCTGAATTAAAGAAAAAAGAAAGAAGGTTGATACAAAAAGAGGAGAGTGTCGATAGAAAAATTGAGCAATTTGAGCGGAGAGACAGAGAAATTTTCGGAAAAGAAAAGCAGTTGGCAATAAAGGTTGAGCATGTTGAGCAAACTGAAGCAAACTATAATAAATTAATAGAAGAACAAAAAAAACAGCTTGAAAAGATTTCCGGTTTGGCGGCAGGGCAGGCCAAGGAGATGTTGATCAGGGCGATGGAAAACGAGGCGCGACATGAGGCTGCCAGACTAATTAAAAGAATAGAGAATGAAACAAAAGAACAGGCGGATAAAAAAGCCAAAAAAATTATAGCTACCGCCATCCAGAGATATGCCGGAGATTTTATTTCCGAACGAACTGTGTCTGTTGTGCAGCTTCCCAGCGATGAAATGAAGGGGCGTATAATCGGCAGAGAAGGGCGTAATATACGTGCCATCGAGGCCGCCACAGGTATAGATCTTATTATAGATGATACTCCTGAGGCGGTTATATTGTCGGGTTTTAATCCTGTCAGGCGAGAGGTGGCGCGGCTTTCACTTTTAAAGTTAATATCAGACGGTCGAATACATCCGGCGCGGATAGAAGATGTTGTAAAAAAGGTTGAGCAGGAAATTAATTTGGCAATAAAGGAGGCAGGAGAACAAGCTGCCTTTGATTTAGGAGTTCATGGTATTCATAATGAGCTGATTAAGATTATTGGTAGATTAAAATTCCGAACAAGTTATTCACAGAATGTTCTGCAGCATTCGGTTGAGGTGGGGTTTTTGTGCGGTATTATGGCCTCTGAATTAGGACTTAATCAAAAACTGGCAAGACGCATGGGATTGTTGCATGATATTGGAAAAGCGGTGGATCACGAGGTCGAAGGGCCACATGCTTTGATCGGCTCTAATCTTGCTAAAAAATTTGGTGAATCCCAGAAAATTGTAAATGCTATAGCTGCTCATCATGAAGATATACCGCCTGTTTCAGTCTATGATTTGTTGGTGCAGGCTGCTGACGGGCTTTCCGGGGCAAGGCCTGGAGCGCGAAAAGAATTACTTGAAAATTATATTAAGCGACTGGAAGATCTTGAAAAAATAGCTAATTCATTTAAAGGAGTTGCAAACACTTATGCAATTCAGGCTGGCAGGGAACTTAGAGTAATAGTTGAAAGTGAAATAATTTCAGACGAGGAGTCTGTTTTTTTAAGCAGAGATATTGCAAAAAAGATTGAAGAGTCATTAACATTCCCGGGCCAGATCAGAGTTACAGTTATTAGGGAAACCAGAGCAGTGGAATATGCAAATAAATAGGGGAATTGTATGAATAATTTAATCGATGTTCTTTATGAGCGTGGATTTATTGAAAAAACCACCCATGATGATGAGTTGGTTGAATGTTTTGATCAAGGGAATGTTGTGGGTTATATCGGTTTTGATCCAACAGCATCAAGCCTGCACATTGGAAGTCTTGTGCCTATAATGTCGCTTGCTCATATGCAGAAACAAGGGCACCGTCCCATAGCTCTTATCGGATGCGGGACAGGGCTTGTTGGAGACCCGAGCGGCAAGACTGAGACGCGAGAGCTGCTTACGCCTGAAATGGTGGAACATAACGCACGTGGGATAGAAAAGCAGCTGTCTCGCTTTATAGATTTCAGCAAGGGGAAAGCCCTTATATTAAACAATGCCGACTGGTTAACCGAATTAAAATATATAACTTTTCTTAGAGACATCGGAAGGCATTTCAGTGTCAATCGCATGATAAAGGCGGAAAGCTATAAGATGCGCCTTGAATCGGAAGAAGGATTGAACTTTATTGAATTCAATTACATGCTTTTACAGGCATATGATTTTCTTAAACTTTTTGATAATTACGGGTGTAGACTCCAGATGGGGGGAAGTGACCAATGGGGAAATATAGTTAGCGGCATTGAACTTGTCAGGAAAATGCGCAGGGAAACTGTTTTTGGCATAACCTTTCCCTTGATTACTACAAGCAGTGGTGCGAAGATGGGGAAAACAGCCAAAGGAGCTGTCTGGCTTGATTCTGAAAGGACGAGCCCATACGAATATTATCAGTACTGGATCAATGTGGATGATAATGATGTTGCCCGTTTTTTTGCTCTTTATACTTTTTTACCTATGGATGAAATTAGAGATGTTGAAAAGCTTGAGGATGATGATTTAAACAACGCTAAAACCGTACTTGCTTTCGAAACCACTCAACTTGTTCATGGCCGACAGGAGGCGATAAAAGCTTATCATGCAGCAGCAAGTATGTTCGGCGTTCGTATTGTACCAGAGAGGATAATGCCGACAAGCACTATCCCCCGGGATGAAGCCGATTTTGATGATATTTCAGTGCCGCATTCATTTTTTGATTTAAAGCAGATTCAGGCAGGCATTCCTGCATTTAAATTATTTCATTTTGCAGGGCTTGTCCCATCGGGAAACGCGGCAATAAGGCTAATCAAGCAGGGTGGGGCATATATAAATGGCAATCGAATTAATTCAACCGAATATATGATAAGCGAGAATGACCTTAATAATAAGGAAATATTGTTAAGAGCTGGGAAAAAACGTTTTCACAAAATAAAGATTAGATGTTAAACGGTTTCGTAAATTCGTTTTTTTTACGATACCATTAAATATAATACATTCGTAAAAACTCAAAAAACCATTTTTTACGAATATGATGACTTCTTAAAAGTGTTGCTTGACAATTATAAATTTTAAGTGGAAAATATAAATAAGTGTGTATAATTGAAGACCTCCTGTAGCAAGCTTCAGAGAGACCTTTGCAAAACGCCCTCTTTTGCCCAATTTTGGCGTCAGGCTTAGATTTTAATCCTCGTAATATTCAATATATTCCTCCGGTTAAAATCTTCGCCTTCCTTGAACTT
>JABMRH010000221.1 GCA_013202725.1 Desulfobacteraceae bacterium | reverse complement strand
TTCTACTGTTTCTCATATGACAGTTATGTTATCGGCGGATTCCATTCGCCCATGGAACGTGAATGTCTCACAAGAAGATAGAGGGGTCAGGTCTTCATTCTTCACTTTTGTCAAGAATGAAGACCTGACCCCTCTGTTTTTAAAAATTTCAACTAAAGAGGGATTGACACTTATGTAATCTGTAAATTTTTCGAGAGGAGACATGAAATGAGAAAGCTTACAATAATCCTTGTCCTGAGTTTGATAATGATATCATCATATTCATTTTCATTTGCCCAAGACTCTGTTCAAAAAAAAACTTGCATGAGCGCCATTGGTTATAAATCGACTTCTGATAACTTAAAAAAAGAGTTGTTAATGTGCGCAAAGAGGCTTGCTGTTGGAGAATTATTTGGAGAATTAATTACCTCCTTTACCAAGGTCAAGGACTTTACTTTAGCCGAAGATACTTTGACGGCATCGTCTGCCGGTCTGATTCGGCTCAAAGGCGATCCTGTTTACACGAATGGAAGAAACTTTGGGGAAGTCTGTGTTGAGATTGAAGCTTTTGTTACTGACGAGGATAGGAAAAAATTTCTGCCAAAAAAAATATCAAAAAAACATTGTGCGTCAAATTCAAATATGACCACAAAAGAAATTATGAATCATACGAAAGAGCAGGCAATTGTGTCAGCGTTAATAAATTATGAACCGGGATTGCAAGGAATTAGCAAGGATCATCTCCTTCCGATTGTGCATGAGGTACAATATCTTGAGTCCGGGTTTATTCCTGATACGGAAATGTTTTGTGTAAAATTTGAGGGTCTGATTTATCCTATCGAGTTAACGTCTCTCGTTCAAAACAAAAAACAATACATGCCTTCCGTTCCTCTTGTGGAGATTTTGCCAGAGAGCGCATTTACCGCTTCTTCTTTTTGGCAAAATCATCAAGGGTACAAACCGGCAAATGCTAAATTCAGCTTTACCACCACTGAGTCAAACTGGTCTGCCGGATCAAACATCCCGAACCAATGGTTACAGGTAGATTTAGGCTATAATACAGCGATCCGGGCAATTGGAACAAAAGGGAGATGTACAAGGGCTCAACAATGGGTTACTTCATACAAATTAAGCTATAGTGATGATGGGTCGAACTGGAAATTTTATAAACAAAATGGGGCGGATGTTATTTTCAACGGTAATAATGATATAAACACGGAAGTCCGTAATAAATTGCCGCATGAGATTGTAGCACGGTTTGTCAGATTCCATCCTGTTACCTGGCACCAACACATTACAATGCGTGTAGAGATATATGGTATTAAAAAATAATAGATTATAAAAAAAGAGGGAAGGGCAGGGGTTGAGCGAAGAAAGGATAAAGGTTAAAAACCGAGATATGCCTTCTTTACATCTTCATTGGCAAGGAGGTTTTTTGAGGAATCGGTGAGCGCTATACGACCATTCTCCATGACATAACCCCTTGTGGCCAAAGGCATCTCTGAGAGCAGGCGCGATGATTTAATGCGCATGGCCAGGATGTTTGAGCAATCAAAAAAAATGTTATCCAGGAAAGCGCCCGATATGTATGGTCTGATTCTTGATCCACTTGTCAAATTTAGCTCTTAAATATCGTTTAAAGTGGTATCTGGTTACAGGAAAAAGAAGCAGCAGTCCGGCAATATCGGTGATGAACCCGGGGGTTAAAAGAACAATCCCCGCTAAAAATATTATAAACGCGTCAACCAGATCTTCTGTCGGCGTTATTCCCTGCTGAAGACTGGTTTTAATGCGGATCATGGTTTGAAGGCCCTGTATGCGGGCAAGGTTTGCACCCACGAAAGCGGTTATGATTACCACTAACACCGTGTTTAAAGCTCCTATGGAATGTCCTACCTTTATCAGCAGGTATATTTCAGCAACCGGTATCAGGGTGAAGGCTAAAAAAAGTTTTAAAAGCATGTAGTTTCCTTTGTTTAAGTTAAAATATGCTCATGATAATTATTTACGTCAAGTTTTTTAAGCAAGCAGAATATGGGGACAATCCATAAACAAGTAAGCAACTTGACATGTAGATATATTATTGATAGGAATTTTGCATAATATTCCCCCATGTTCCGCCCCCCATATTCCGCTGTGGAAGGATTAATATGAAAAGCACGAGCATTTTGAAAATTGAGAAGCTGGTTAAAAAGGGTATAAAAATTCCAAATCCTGATAGTGTTGAGATAGGTGACGATGTAAATATTGACAGGATTTCAGGAAACAAAACCACAATTTATTCGGGTTGTAAAGTTTTCGGCAGTTCAACCCTTATACTTCAGGGCACTAAGTTGGGATATGAGGGGCCGGTTACTGTTGAAAACTGTCAGGTCGGACCGCTGGTTAACCTTAACGCAGGTTTTTTCAAGGATGCTGTATTTCTAAGCAGAGTGTCCGTTGGTTCTGGTTCTCATATAAGAGAAGGAACCATACTTGAGGAAGAATCAAGCATAGCTCACACAGTTGGCTTAAAGCAGACTATTTTATTCCCGTTCGTAACCCTTGGCAGCCAAATCGATTTTTGCGATTGTCTAATGGCCGGGGGAACAAGCCGGAAAAATCACAGCGAGGTCGGCAGCTCATACATTCATTTTAATTATACTCCTGAGCAGGACAAGGCCACTCCATCCCTTATCGGCGATGTCCCAGGCGGCGTAATGCTGAACCAGAACCCGATATTTCTTGGAGGGCAAGGGGGTCTTGTAGGCCCGTGTCGCCTTGCGTTCGGAACTGTAGTGGCTGCCGGCACTATATACAGAAAAGATGAACTGAGGCCGCAACGTCTCATTTTCGATAAGCCGGGGAAAGGTGGAAACATTGCATTTACCGCTGACGCATATAGAGGCATTAAAAGAATAGTTACAAACAACATTATATATATGGCGAATCTTACAGCCCTTATGCAGTGGTATATTCATGTTCGCACGCAGTTTATTTCAGATGATTTCCCTGAGCCCCTTTTTGTTGGTTTAAAAGAAAAACTAAACATGGC
>JABMRH010000220.1 GCA_013202725.1 Desulfobacteraceae bacterium | reverse complement strand
GATAAACAGGGTGTCATTGAGTTGGTCGGTAAGCGAGTACCAAAAGGGTCGGGTCTTCATTCTTGACTGAATCTGCTTGAAAGTGAAGAATGAAGACCCGACCCTTTTGGTACTCGCTTACCGGCCAACTCAATGACACCCTGTTTATCTTTGCTTAATGCGATACGTTCAAAAAGCCCGGTATTTCTTTGCCGCTTCAGCTCTCGAATCGACCACTTTTCATTTATGCACTGTTTTTCATAAAAAGAACGGGCCAGATCATCGGAAATTGAAAGAAGTTCCGTGTAATGCGACCAGCTCAATTTGCCAGACAGTGTCTGGCATTTTGGATAGTTGATATAAACCAGCCTTTTTACGCAAAGCAGCTAATTGCAAAGCCACGTCCCAGGCCTCACCGGCCTTTTGGTAGCGCCTGGCAAAATCAGGAAATTTCTCCTCCAGGCGTAGAACCAAGCTCACCTTCCGCTATGGTCGCAGCGGAATAGCGGTCAGGTAGCGCTTTGTTATACAGTCCTGATACAGAAGCTATCATTATGTAAATCAGTATCTTAAAGAAGCGAACCCTGTTCTAAAAATACATCAACCAGTATCTGAGCAATGTGGATAAAGCTTGAGGTTGCTCAAACATTATATGATGTCCCGCATCATCAATTATAGCAACTTTAGCATCCTTAATTGATTTAGCAATATGTTCATGTTCTTCAACTGAAAATATAGGATCATTTTTAGCAGCTATTACTAAAGTGGGACACTTAATTTTATTTAGAAATTTCTCACTGTTAAAATCATCTAAGTACGATCCCAAATGATTTATAAATACTTGTTCATCAACAAATTCCATACCTTCTTTTACAAGTTTGATAAATTCATCTTTACTAGAATCCAGATTTGTTGAAACATAATCAAGATATTCTTGTTTAAACTCATCAAAATGGCCGTTCTTTATACGTTCCAAAATCTTATATTGCTCTTTTTCAACTTCAGGCAAATGTCTTGCCCATGTTCCAATTAAAGCCAGTTTTGTAACCCTTTCAGGATGCTCTGCAGCTACTTTAAAACATGCCCATCCTCCCATAGATGCGCCGGCAAGTGCAAATTTACCTTCAGTACAATTTGAAATAGCCTCCACCCATTCCTCTCGACTATTACAATTACTAACATCCGGCACAACAATATCTGCAATATCCGAAAGATGTTTTATTTGAAACTTCCAAAGATATTTATTTCCGGCTATACCAGGAACCAGGACTAAGTTCTGTTTCATTTTATCCTCTTATTTTTTGTGGCTGGATATGTCTTGAATAATGCCGAACAAACGAGATGCTTTAGATTTTCGTCCATTATGAGTCAAAAGCAGACCTGACCCTTGTTTCCCGCGCTCAATTATGTAGCGAATTCCACCAACGTGTGTTTTTCGCCGGCCAACTCTTCGTCGATTATCTTAGAGATCTTGTTCCAATCTCCTTTTGCCAGGCCGGCACCGATCCTTGGATACCCAATTCTCTTTCCGGAGAACTTAGCTTTTACGTGGCGCATGACCGACCTGATGGCATTGTAATCAGCTAAAATTCCCGGGCCTTTCCAATGATATTGAGTATAGCCGTTGACTATTGTTATCTCGTGATCACCTCGAGACACAGTTGCTTGCGAAATGGTTCCCAACTTGTCTGGAGAGCCTTTCTCAGTCTTCAAATCAGCATCGCAGGCTTCCGGAAATGTATTTCTGATAGTTTTGGCTATACCCGCACCCATCGCACAGTAACAATTACAACCGTGAATGATTATATCAAACTTTTTGTCTATTGCCAGCTTTAGTAAGTCGCCCTTTATTATTCTCATTTGTGACCCCTGTTAATGTTTTGATATGTTAACAAAAGTATTAGCCCAAGGCAAGTCAAAGACCCCGTCATGCTTTTGTTTCTTGACAGAATTTGCGTATTTTGGTAATTAACACAAAATTTATTGTAAATAAGACAATGTGGGGAAGTTAATATTAATTTTGTAATTTTTGGAGGTTTGATATGGCAGTTTATATTTTCGGACATAAAAATCCTGACAGTGATTCCGTTTGCGCAGCCATTGCCCTGGCTGATCTGAAAAACAAGCTTGGTGTGGAGTCTGTAGCTGCGATACAGGGGGATCTCAATCCTGAGTCAAAGTTTGTTCTGGGAAAATTCGGTGTTAAGGCTCCTGAGCTATTAAGCAGCGGCGCCGGCAAGCAGGTTATTCTTGTTGATCATTCCGACCTTGCTCAGAGTCTGGATGATCTGGCTGAAGCTGAAATCCTGGGAATCGTGGATCATCACAAGCTTGGTGATGTAACTACCCCCAATCCATTAGAAGCCTGGATCTGGCCGGTTGGTTGCAGTTGTACCGTGCTCAAGGCCATGTACGATTTCTTTGGAGTTGAAATTCCCAAAGACATTGCCGGGATTATGCTTTGCGCAATCTTGAGCGATACCGTTATCTTCAAATCCGTTACTTGTACAGATAAGGATAAAGAGGCCTGCGAAGCCCTGGCAAAGATTTCTGGTGAATCTGATTTAAAATCTCTTGGCATGGCGATGTTCAAGGTAAAATCTGCTATTGAAGGTACTCCTGCCAGAGAATTGGT
>JABMRH010000219.1 GCA_013202725.1 Desulfobacteraceae bacterium | reverse complement strand
TTCTTGCTTCAGTCGCTGCTTTAGCTTTCGCCAGTAGGCGCCGGAATCGGCGCTATCGGTTAATACACCGCAAATATCCACCACTGAATAATACCATTCATCTTCGTGCCACATTCGGCGGATTTTTTTACTCTGGAAAACAACCAATTTGTTTTTCGATTCATCCATACTTTTTTATTCTATTATGACATATGCCTATCAATAGGGCTTAAGGGACTCAACTTATTAACTTATTTGCCGGTTAGCGAATATTTCTCAGCCTTTGCCAGCTTCTCGCCCCGAATTAACAACTAAAAAACATCCCCCTGGTGCAGCCGTTTTAGGAAATCCTCTAGAGGCAGAACATCTATGCCGTCAAAATGATATGCTCTTTTGCCCATGTAAATACCAATCATCCTGTTTACATGGATACGGTCAGAGCTACTCAGCGAACGCATAGGGCGTTCCCATTTCCTATCCCATTTTTTCGCCATTTTTACTTCCAGGCAAACAATGTGAGCATTAGAGGAGGCTTGTTGTTTCTGGATTTCAATCACAAAATCTATTTCCACCCCGCTGCCTGTCCGATAGAAAGATATCTGCCGGTTCTTGTTTTGGGTAAGATTATAGACTCTTAATTCGTGGTAAATCATGTTTTCCAGCGCTGTACCTTTCCAAAGCCTGTCAACGGGCTCGAAAAGAAGACCCGCTGCCGCTCTGGCAACGCCAGGGTCAAACCAGTAAAATTTTGGATGCGTCTGTTCTCGAACTTTTGCATTCGGCCGATAGGCAGGAAGGAAGCATCCAAGAAGTGTATCCTCTAAAATGGAAAAATACACATCCACACTGCTTCGTGGTACGGCAGCATCCCTGGAAATATTCTGAGCGTTTACCAATTGACCGTTTAGTTGCCCGGCAATGCTCAAAAACCGTAAAAATGGGGGAAGACTCCTTACAATGCTTTCCTCTTTGATTTCCTCTTTAATGTAAGTATTAACATAGGAATTCAGAATATCGGGTGCGTTTTTCCGGTCAAGTTGAACATACGGTAGAAATCCCCATTGGAGTGAAAATTCAGCATCAAAAGCATCCCCAAGTTCTTTGTATGAAAAGGAATCAAGATTACGGGTAATGGCCCGCCCACCTAAGAGATTGACTCCGGCACGACGCAATTTTCTTGCTGACGAACCACATAAAGCAAACCTCCATCCCTTTGTTTCCATCAGGCGATGAACTTCATCAAGGAGGCCAGGTATTTTTTGAATCTCGTCAATAACAACCCATGAATTCTCCTGAAGATCTCCGACCATTGCTTCTATGTTGCCGGGCTTTTGAAAAAGCTCCAGATACAAAGAGGAATCAAGCAGGTCAAAATAGGATGCACCAGGCAAAACTTCTCTCAGCCAGGTGGTTTTCCCAACACCACGTGGGCCGAAAAGGAAAAAAGAACGGTCGGGGAGCCTGAGCAATCGTGTTATGTGAAATTTTTTCATAACGCAATTATACAACTATTTTGTAAAATTGCAATGCAATATTACAAAAAGAATACAAAAAAGGAAAAGCAGAGAATTTACCTGTTAATATTGGTAAAGTTTCAGCTTTTTGAATTAAAAAACATTGGTTTTATTGCTGATTTCATGATCAATTTGATTACCGACAGGAGAAATTAGCTTCTCAAGTTTCGCACCCATTTTAGGCATTCTTCATTTTCCGGTTTACACTTGTTAGAGGTTGTTTCTGGCCCATCAAACGCTCGCGTTCCTGGTCTTTAAATATCTTCACGCGGCCAAACTCACCATCATATCCAGGGGAAATATCGATTTCTTCCCTGCGCATCCTTTTTACAGCCTCACCAAGCAGCGGAATGCCGGCCTTATCAATGGCCTTTGGTTCCAGGTTCTGAAGTATACTCAATTCAGGACCAAGAATATCAAGGGCTGCATTATAATTATTCATGACCTTTTTTGATCCTGGGCCGACCTTTAATATTTCTGATAAAATATTAACCAGAGGAACTATGCTGTAATAAGGGTG
>JABMRH010000218.1 GCA_013202725.1 Desulfobacteraceae bacterium | reverse complement strand
TTATTAAAAACGCACACTTTATGTTTGACGGAATGAATATAGGATGTCCCGCATACCGCACCCTGACTTATAACAGCAGTATGTTATACCATCCGTATAAAATCTGGGACCACAATATACAGACATTCTCAATAAAAAGGCAGAGCTATAATGACCCTGCCTATATAATCTGGTAATTTTTGAGTTGATAGCTTTTAAACCCAACTCCCCTTCTTATTCGACCGAACCAGTAATTTGGAATGCTGCCCAGAAGTATGGATGAGCATTATAACTATTCTTAACCTTTAACTGTGCTGCACGCAATGCACTGCGTTTATCACTTTCCTTCAAAGACTTGTAGAACTGCTGCATTAGGATAGAGGTTGCCTTGTCGGCAACTTTCCAAAGACTGGATACGATGGAGCTAACCCCGGCGTAGAGAAAACCACGGTTAAAACCTATCACGTCGTCGCCGTTTGCCACTTTCCCCAATGCAGTCTCACACGCGGAAAGTGTCACCAGGTCGGCAGGCAAATGAAGTTCATAAAGTTCTCCCACCGTAAGTGTGCCATCATTTTCACCATCACCGGTCATTAACAGGCCGGATGATAAAGGTTTTTCTGCATCAAATGTTCCATGGGTGGCGAAATGGATGTAGCGGAACTGTTCCCCAAAGCGTTTTAAAGCAGTTTCTGTGGCCTGTTTGCGGATGAACAGCTTAGATTTGGGTTGGTCTTTTGTGATTGCCATGGCTTCCTTCTGGGCACCAGGTAAATCATAGGTCGTATCTCCCAGATCCGGATTACCAAAGGCAAGCAAATTCCAGGCGTGACCTTCAGGTCGATCTTTAAGGAACTTCATAACGCTTGCACTGGGTAATACCCGTATATTGTATTGGTCAATCAGATAACCCCGTTCGGAATAAAGAGCATTGAATGGAAGATAGTGAAGTGCCCCATGTGGCACGATTGTTAGATTTTTTGAAGCAATCATTCCCTCTATAGGTTTGATTAACTTTTCGTAAAGAGCTTGCCCATCTGCTTTGAACTGGTAGGAGCCTGGATCCATTATGTGCTCTCTGAATGCTTCGACTTTCTGTCTCAGACCTTTGACTTCCAATTTCATTCCTTTTATTCCGAAGCGGCTGACTATGAAAGCAAAGAGCGTATCCTCTGTGCCATAATACTCTATTAAAGTTTCGTTCGACGGGAGCAGTTGTTGAATATCCGCTGTATCCGAAGAGGTTACTGTGACGAGAGATGCCAGATTCGGATCGTTCTGGGAAATTCTTTTCTTTATCTGCACCGTGACGCTTCTGGTATTGGCATATTTCTGAGGTAACATCTGATCGTCTTGGGCCAGATTATTTAGCTCGGCTTCTTCCAAATTATCAAGCAAGGCGTTAAGTCGGTTCTGCCCACTCATTTCACCACCACCGAAATGTTTTTTAGAGGCAAGGATATCAACAAGTGCCCTTGCCTTCGCACGCTCGGCGTATTCGAAAGCTTCATCATATCGGCCAATCTCTATCAGCTGCTCTACAAGAAAACCATAAACTTCTTGCTTGTTACCTACAAATCCAATCTTGCTTGCCTCGGTATTGATTGTTGACCTCTGAGCTTCTATGACGCTTATAGCCTTTTTATAAAACTCGATAGCCTCTTCAAGGTCGCCTTCCGCTTGAGCAATTTTTCCTCTGTCGAATAATATCGGCCAGTAGAGTTCACCAATATATTTGGTGTTAGGATTGCTCAACAATTTGTCGTAACCCTCCTTTGCCTCTTTTATACGACCTGTCTCATAAAGACTCTTGGTCATCATGAATTGCTTTGGTAATGTCGTAAAGGCAAAAAAATTCGCGTCACCTAACACAATCGCGGCTGTTACTTTGGTAAAGGCATATAAGAATTTTTCCTTGTTTGACAGGACTTTATCATATTCCCTCATGGCCATATAGGCCTTGGCTAATCCGAGTGATTTCTCCATTTTTAAAGGTATACAACCCATAAAACCTATTGGAGCATTTTCAAGCCGATCTATGTATTCCAAAACATTATTATGGTCACCATTAAGTGCATAACACAATGCCAATAAGCTTAATGAACGAATCTTGTAACGTGTATCCCAGCCTGCCAATCTATCTGTTAAAGGTAGCTGAATAGTCATCAATAATTCATGTGCCTTTTTGGCTGATTCAACAGCTTTACCATAATTACCTAATTCTAAATACGCCTCTGCCTTGAGTAGATGAGGAAATGGCGTTATATCATTAGGGATTTGACCGCCTGTTTTCCTCCAGCTTCGAACTCCTCTATTATCACCCTTTTTAATATTGCTTTCAAGCTGTTCAAGACAGGAAAAAAGTTTGTTATATTTTTTCAGTTTTGAGTAAGTAATGCAAAGGATTATGAGATCTGGGCTCTCAGCTGAGGAATAATCTTTTATCTTGCTTTCCATTAATTTCTCTGCCTCTAGATAATGAGTCTTAACCAAGAGTCTCTCCTGTTTAGATACAACGATATGAGCGCAGCCGCTATTAAGAATCAGCAGGAGTATTGCGATGACGCTAAACCTAAAGAAACTGCGTATAGGCAATATGTCTAATTTTCGGGACATCAGTGACATTTTGACCTTTTTCTTCTTTGTTATAACATTATGTTAATAGAGCTTTAACGGTTAACTGATCGGCTGAATCAAATTCAGGGGGAGTTTTAGCAGGATTTTGAGATCAATGTGCTCGGTTTCGGTTCGAAAAGCTCTCTGGCATGGCGAGAATTAGAATGTGCATTGTGAGTTTTTCTCGATCACAAGGGTGGTAACTTGATGGTACAATGCAATACTGGCCCTTTTAAGACCTCCTGCTCCCTTTGGGAGATATACCGGTCGGTCCGCACATCGCTTGGCTCGCCAAGGTGGAAATCGGTACTACAATAAGGGATAGCCAATCGGGCGTCTGGTTGAATCCATAAAGAATAAGAAGCCCCTTTTTGATGGGGCAGTATAGGAATAAATAGGCTTGTGTGTCAAGGAAAAAGACGTCACAAAATATGGTTGTTTTGGGTTATTCCGTTGTGCGGGAAGAATATAGGGGATATCCTTTAGGGGAGAAGGTAGGGCATGGAAGAATATTGGGGATGTCCATAAATAAGTAAATAAATCATGCTTAAAAGATAGTTATTTACTTATTTATGGACGTTATATATTAAATCGAGTAAGGCATAACCTATTATAATAACACAATAAAAATATATTATCTCCTTGACAAAGAATAACCTCCTGATAGCATAGAGTCGACAAATTTATTAACCCTTAAGCATGC
>JABMRH010000025.1 GCA_013202725.1 Desulfobacteraceae bacterium | reverse complement strand
GGGTTTGTTTTTGCGTATCCAAGCGAACCATTTCCAAAAATAAGAAAGGATATAATTTCCAAACTGCCCAAACGTCGCAAACGCGTTAAGTCTTAAACTGCAAAAGCGAGGGAGATATTGGTCTAATTTTCACTTTTCAAGCTCTTCCAGTTTTTTTTCGAACTTAGTCCGTTTTTCTTCCAGAAAGTCTGTGAGCTTTTCCAGCTCGTTAAAGATACGGTCTATTTCAGACTGGCGTTTGTGAATGGACCGGGAAAACTCGACAATTTTTTTACCGTCCTGATTCTGAGATGCTTCCCGCATAGCCCGGTTAAGCTCTGAAATCTCATCTTCAAATCTTTCTATATCATTTTCTGCCTTTGCTATGCTATGCTCTATCGGCTTGAGGACTCTTCCCCTTTCTGTGACTATCTCTGAGCGTCCGTTAGAATGGATCAGAGATTAGTGGATCGGCCCCTTACCCACGGGACGGTTATGGGCGGCCAGAATGGTCTTCCGCAATCTGATGGAAAGGGGGGTCACTTCCACCATTTCATCGGCTTTGATGAAGTGGATGGCCCTCTCCAGAGTCATGGGCATGACCGTGGTCAAAACCACGGCGTCATCCTTGCCCGATGCCCGCATATTGGTGAGTTTTTTTTCCTTGCAGGGATTTACATTGAGATCCACTTCCCGGTTGTATTCCCCCACGATCATGCCCTCATACACCGGATTATTGGGAACCACAAACAACTGCCCCCGGGGTTCCAGCTTGAACAAGGCGTAGGCCACGGCCTTTCCCTGTCGGTCCGAGACCAATGATCCTGTGTACCGGGACGGAAAATCTCCCATATAATCGTCATACCCGGAAAAATAAGAATTCAGAATTCCGGTGCCCTTGGTATCGGTCAAAAATTCCTCTCTGTACCCGATCAGTCCCCGGGAGGGCATGATGAATTCGATTCTCACCCGGCCCGTGCCCTTGTTCACCATATTGCTCATGCGGGCCTTTCGATGGGTCAGCTTTTCAGTCACCACCCCCACGAATGGTTCGTCGCAATCCACGAACACATGTTCCATTGGTTCCTGGCGCTTGCCGTTCTTTTCCTTATAGATCACCTCAGGTCGTCCCACGCACAATTCAAACCCTTCTCGGCGCATGGTTTCGATGAGAATTGCCATTTGGAATTCTCCCCGGCCCTTGACAATGAAGCATTCTTGACTGCCGGTATCTTCCACGCGAATAGCCACGTTTCGCAGGGTCTCTTTCATGAGCCGTTCCTGGATTTTGCGGGATTGAACGATTTTACCTTCCTTGCCTGCCAGGGGACCGTTGTTGATGGCAAAGGCCATGGAGACCGTGGGCTCGTCCACGCGGATGCGCTTTAAGGCCTTGGGCTCGGTTCGGCTGCAGATGGTATCTCCGATTTTCACATTGTCGGCACCCGAGATCACAATGATATCTCCGACATCAACGCGATCCACGGTTTTCAGTGCCATGCCCTGGTACACCTGTAGTTTGGTGAGCTTAATAGGCAGGCGGGAGTTATCTTCCGTGATACAGACCAGGCTGTCATCAGAGGAGATGGATCCGTTCATGATCTTGCCCACGGCCAGGCGGCCCATATAGTCGGAATAGGCCAGATCCGCCACCAGCATTTGAAAGGGTTCTTCCGAATCGTAAACAGGTCCCGGGATTTCCGACAAAATCGTATCAAAGAGCAGGTGGAGGTTTTCCCGTGGCTCATCCAGGGCGGGTTGAACAATGCCCTGACGGCCGATGGCATAGAGGACCTGAAAATTCAATTGATCCTCGGAAGCATCCAGGTCGATGAACAGATCGTAAATCTCGTCCAGCACCTCATCTGCCCGGGCATCTTTGCGGTCGATCTTGTTGATTACCACCAGCATGACCAATCCGGCTTCCAGGGCTTTTTTCAAAACAAACCGGGTTTGGGGCAGGGGGCCTTCCGAAGCATCCACCAGTAAAATAGCGCCGTTAACCATGGCCATGGCCCGTTCCACTTCCCCGCCGAAATCCGCGTGGCCCGGGGTATCCAGGATGTTGATCTTGGTATTTTTCCAAATGACCGAGCAGTTCTTGGCCGCGATGGTAATGCCCCGCTCCCGTTCCAGATCCATGCTGTCCATGATCCGATCATCCATTTCCTTGCCTTCCCGGAACAGGCCGCTTTGGCGGAACATGGCATCCACCAGGGTGGTCTTGCCATGGTCGACGTGGGCGATGATAGCAATATTTCTCAATTTTTGATTTTGTTGTTTGGTCATAATAAATTTAAAGCCTTTCTGAGTTCAATCATCCATTAAATCACTCTTTCATTGCCGCCGTCTATCGGGATCTGTGCTCCTGTTGTCTTGGCAAAAGCCGGCCCAGCCATGCAGCAAACCAGATCGGCTACATTTTTTGATGTAACTTCCGTTTTTAGCAGATTTTTGGTTTTATATTCCTCAACACTAAGCCCGTAATGTTTAGCTCGCTCATTTAAGACTTCTTGAGTCCATATGCCGGTATCAAACACGGCATCAGGATGAATGATATTAACTCTAATTCCATCTGCAGCCAGTTCCAGCGCTGCCACCCGGGCAAGCTGGGTTAAACCTGCTTTGGCAACCGAATAGGCGGAAGCGCCGGGACCGGGAGCATGGACGTTTTTTGAAGCGATAAATATCACAGACGGATCAACACCCTGTTTGAGATAAGGGATGCATATTTTCAGCAATCGCTGGTGACTCGACAAATTGATCTCCATGCTTCGATTCCAGGTTTCAGCATCCATCTCTTCAATGCTTTGGCTGTGGGTAAATATTCCTGCATTATTTATCAATATATCGAGGCCGCCAAAACTGCGAACAGTAAATTCTACTACTTCTTTTATAATTTTATCATTAGAAATATCACAAGTTAATCCTACCAGATCAGGCTGATCAAACATCCGGGTGATTGCAGGATTTAGATCCATGCCGACAACTGCGGCGCCATGTTCATGCAGAGCTTCAGCACAGGCAAGCCCTATGCCGCTTGCAGCGCCGGTAACAAGAGCTATCTTACCCTGAAATGTTCGAGTTGTGTCTTCTTTGCGCAATTTTGATTGTTGCAACTCCCAGTATTCCATATCGAAAATATCTTTTTCCGGCAGTGCTTTCCAGCCGCCTATGGCTTCACCCCACTGAATTGCCCGGATAGTATGAAAAGCAATATCGGAAACAATATTTGCTTCCCTTACACTTTGCCCAAAAGCCATTATACCGTGCCTGGGCCAGACTCCCCATCTGGGGGCTGGATCAAGGCAAACCAGACGGCCATCGGTATTTCGCTGAAAATACTCTTTGTATGTCGAGCAAAAGCCGGTTATTTCTTTTTCAATATCTTTTTTTATTACAACCGGCATCTGCTTTGTTCGGACCACATGATCAGGAGTTAAAGGGCCACGGACGGCAATTGAATCCACATTGGTCAGATTGGCAAAGCCGCAGGCTTCAGGGGTGCTATTCAGTCTGGCTATCATGGCAGACCCTTTTGTTAGAGAGACCTGTTTGCGAATTTTTGCCAGTGTAAGCAGATCTTCTTCAGCTTTTGCCTTGGCGACGGAATCAAAGGCCCCGCTTGCTTGAAGATAGTCTTCCGCAAGGGAAACAATATGGATCATCTGCTTATAACTTGCTTCGGCATTGTCTGAAAAAGTAAAGATGCCATGATTCATCAAAATTATGCCTTTAATCTCATGCCAGTTGATATTGCGGGTCATTTCATAAACTTTTTTTGCCAAAATAAAACCGGACATTACATAAGGCACAATCAAGACACTGTCTTTATAAATTTCTCTAATCAGCCTTTTGCCTTTTTCGTTATTGGTGATCGTTACGACTGCATCCGCATGAGTGTGATCAACATATTTGAAGGGTATAATGGCGTGCAGGATGGCTTCTACAGAAGGATTCGGGGCCAAATGATCAATCATTGCAGTTTTTTGAAGCCCTACCATATCCATATCAGACAGGCGCTCAAGCTTTGCCATCCTTTTCAGCGCTTTTAGCTTGACAGGAGCAAATCCTGCTGCCTGAATCGTTTTCAGATCCCAGCCGCTTCCTTTTATATACAGCACCTCTTCGATGTCGCCGAAGAAGTTTTTTATTTTAGCCTTTAAGGATGTGTTGCCTCCGCCATGTAAAACCAGACCGGATTCCCTGCCTAATAACCGGGAGGTGTAAACCCTGATTTCTAATGGATCATCTAAAAAGCTTTTTGCCTCATTGTCGTTCCATAAACTTTTCATAACAGCCTAACTCAAATAATATTATATTTTAGTATGTTCTGCTTCTGTCCAGACTCCTGTATTGAATTGCCTCGGAAATATGATCGATCTGAATATCTTTTTCTCCGGCTAAATCGGCGATGGTGCGGGCGATTTTCAGAATTCTGTTGTAGGCGCGGGCGGACAGACCGAATTTGTCTATGGCCGCTTCAAGAAGACTGCAGGAGACATCGTCGATTTTGCAATGTTTTTTAATATGGCGACTGTTCATCTGGGAGTTGCAAAATATTTTTGTTCTATTGAATCGTTTGGATTGAATTAAGCGGGATGCAAGTACCCGTTTCCTAATATCTTCTGACGATTCGGCCCATGATTCCCCGGAAAGGTCTTTATATGGAACCGCCGGCACTTCAACATGAATATCTATTCTGTCCATCAAGGGGCCTGAAATCTTTGATCTGTACTTACGAATCTGCTGATACGTGCACCGGCACTCGTGCTTGGGATCGGAAAAGTAGCCGCACGGACACGGGTTCATAGCGGCGACCAGCATAAAACCGGCAGGGTAGGTTATGGCTGATGAGGCACGGGAAATAGTTACATTTAAATCTTCCACCGGCTGGCGCAGCACTTCTAATACATGTTTTTTAAATTCCGGAAGTTCGTCCAGAAAAAGAACTCCATTATGAGCCATGCTCACCTCGCCCGGTCTGGGGATATGGCCGCCTCCGATTAAACCTGCATCCGATATCGTGTGGTGAGGAGATCTGAAAGGCCTTTTTGTAACCAGGGCATGGCCGCTTGAAAGCATTCCAACTACGGAATAAATTTTGGTGGTTTCAATTGCTTCGTCAAAAGTAAGGGGAGGGAGTATGGTTGGCAGACGTTTTGCCAGCATGGTCTTTCCGGAACCGGGAGGGCCGACCATAATTAAGTTGTGGCCTCCGGCAGATGCTACTTCCAGAGCCCGCTTTACATGCTCCTGTCCCATGACTTCGGAAAAATCCACTTCAAACTTGCTATCCTGGCCAAGTATAGCAGAAATATCGGTTTTTTCAGGCTTGATTTGAGTAAATCCGCAAAAGAAATTAACTATCTGGGACAGAGTTTTCACAGGAAGAACCGATATCTCATCTACCACCGATGCTTCATGTCTATTATCGTATGGCACGATAATTCCCAAATAGCCGGCAGCTTTTGCGGCAATGGCCATGGGAAGAGAGCCTTTTACAGGTTTTATGCGGCCGTCCAATGAAAGCTCGCCTAAAACAAGGTACCTGGAGGCTATTGCCATGGGGATTATGCCGGATGCGGCCAATATTCCCAATGCTATAGGCAAATCAAAACCTGTGCCTTCCTTTTTGATGTCTGCAGGGGCTAAATTTACAGTTATCCTGTCGGCGGGAAAGTTGTAGCCGGAATTATTAATGGCGGACTTAACCCTCTCCTTGCTTTCCTTTACAGCTGTTTCAGGGAGCCCTACAGTAGTAAATGTGGGAAGACCTTGGGCTATATCTACTTCCACTTCCACAAGATAGGCATCTATGCCGATAACAGCGCTGCTTAAGATCTTTGCTATCAATTGTTCTCCTCCCTGTAAGTAATCCTGCGCTAATTCGGAAAGTTAGCACGGATTACCATCCTAAGGCAAGTGTATTGTCGTTTTACGTTTCCTCTTCTCCGACAAAAAAAGGGTTGCAGTTAATAAAAACCGTAACCCCTTATATTTCTCACAAATGGTAGGCGATACTGGATTTGAACCAGTGACTTCTACCGTGTGAAGGTAGCACTCTCCCGCTGAGTTAATCGCCCATAATTGTTAATTATCGACCATATCTTTTAACTCTTTACCTACTTTGAAAAACGGCAGTTTCTTGGAATGTACCTTAATCTGTTTGCCGGTTTTTGGGTTTCGACCTTTGTAGGTCTTGTATTTTTTAACAGTAAAACTTCCAAAACCCCTGATTTCAACACGTTTGCCATTGGAAAGGGTTTTTGTTATTGTGCCAAAAAATGTATCAATGATCTTTTTAACCCTTTTTCTGCTTATGCCGGTTTTATCCTTAAACGCATTAATTAAGTCCACCCTGTTCATCGAAACTCCTTTTCAATAAATTTGTGCTGTTTTCTTAATCTCTCATTTTAATTTAAATATATAGTCAATTGTTTGCTTTTAAGTCAAGCATTTTTCCAGCACAAACGAACAAACCTCGTCTCCCGAACATTGCCGAGATATTACCTTAAAATCCATATGTTCCATAAATTCTTTGGCAAATACACCATACTCGATAGAGCATATTACATCACTGATCCTCTCTGCCAGATGCTCTCGATTCGAGTTTTTTAACAAAGTGAGCCACGGACATTTCTTGATGGTAATATGGATCTGTGAATCTTTCCTTGAAAGTTCACTCACAAAATCTTCGGCATCCAGCTTGAACTTAAGGGCGCTTATCAGATCCTCCTCGGAGGCGGTTTCCAGCTTTAACAACTCTTTTATCTTCCTGGCCTGTATTTTCGGCAGTATTTCCCATACCCTGCCATCAATCTCAAGGGCTTTGTCAAATGAGTCTGTTTTCTCCAGCATCATAAACCACAGAGCATCTACGGCAAGAAAACATTTTTTAAAATATTCACTTAATATTTGTGGATCCATACATTCCCTGCACCTGTTTTTTACCTTCCAACAATATTTTTTTAAAATAGCACTAAGAGCCGGGCAATTCAAGAGTTCTTTACTTAACCACCTCCTGTTATCGAGACCTTTGCAAAACGCCCTCTTTTGCCCAATTGAGCGCTGATGGTTAGCGCTGATGCTTCACTGTGTGTCACTGCGTGTCACTAAAGTGTCTGCGTCAGGCTTAAGTATAATTTTGAGTTTTAAATTTTTAATTGTAAATGAAGGAAAAAATCCGATTTTAATTTAAAATTCAACATTTAACATTAACAATTTTCTATGTATTCCTCCGGTTAAAATTTTCTCCTTCCTTGAACTTGAACAAAATTCG
>JABMRH010000217.1 GCA_013202725.1 Desulfobacteraceae bacterium | reverse complement strand
CAATCTTGATGGCATCGTAAAAAGTCCCTTTAGCCTGTCATTTCGAGTGAAACGAGAAATCCTTGTTTCGACGACAGGAGAAATCTTGCTGCAACCTATTGAAAAGATAAGATTTCTCCCTGCGGTCGAAATGACACATTCGATGAACCCGACTTTTTACGAATTCATCAATGTTAAGACATTCTGTTTACAATGCATTTCTAATGTTTTTGAGCTTTTTCAAGTTGTTATATTTAAGCTCAAGATCAATCCATTTGCTAAGCAATAAAACAGGATCGCTTTGAGCTTTTTCAGAAAGTTTCCTATCAATTTCGGAAAGCTCATCAATAATATCCTGCCTGTCGGGCTCCTGTTTTAAAAGGAATCTATAGATTTCAGCCGCCTTGCTTAAATAACCCTGGTCGGCGTAAACCTTTGCCATGGTTTTTGTATAAAAATCGGGATTATCAATCATTTTTTTTTGTTCTGTTTTTTATCTGTTTTGAATATAATTTCATTCTTACCTATTACTCCTAATTCTTGTCTTACCATATTTTCGACAAACTTGGGGTCATTTTTCAATCTATCTATCTCACGATACATAACAAGGTTTTCCTGGTTAAGCTTTTCATTTTTTTCAACCAGACTATCCTTTTCACCCTTTATGAGGACAAAATCGACAAATCCGTTATCTCCAAATATTATGAGCAAAAACATGGAAAACAGGATCAATATTATTAGAGACAATATGATATTTTGCCTGGTAGTCAACTTTTTCTTATGCCCTTGACAATTATGCCCCAAACCTTTTCCATTTCCGGACTTTTTATTAAAAAGGAAAAGGATCCATAAAAAAGAAAACCGATTATTATTGTTCCCATAAGCCCGAAAAAAAGGCTGTGTAAGGATCCGTCTGCTGACGGAATCATAAAAATGGAAACAACCATGACAACTGCGCCCATTATTGCGGCACAAAGCACACTTTTGCAAGCAGATTCGGCAATGCTCCTTAATCCTAATGAACCAAGTTTTATTTTTAATGCCCGGATAAGAAGCCCAAAGTTCAGCATTGAAGCAAGAGAGGTGGCAAGAGCAAGGCCACCGTGAGCAAGCGGCCCCATCAGAATAATCCCAAGCACTATATTGGCAATAATCGATATTACGGCCATGCGCACAGGGGTCCTTGTATCCTGCAGGGCATAAAATGTAGAAACAACTATTCTCACACCTGAAAATGCCCATAAACCTATACCATAATATAAAAGAGCATATGCAGTCAATTGGGTGGCTTTGGAATCAAAAACACCCCTTTTAAACAACAGAGCAACAATCGGCTCCCTGAGTATAATAAGACCGACCATGGAAGGTATTGTTATGAATAACACCAGCTTCATTGCATGGGCAAACGTGTCCTTAACAGCCTCTAAATCCCCTGACGACGCCTGCCTTGAAATGCTTGGCAAAATAGCGGTGGCGGTTGCTATTGCAAATATGCCGAGAGGAAACTGCACCAGCCGGTCTGCATAATAAAGATATGAAACGCTTCCTTCAGGCAGTAATGAAGCAAGAAGGGTGCTAACCAGAATATTAATCTGGTAAACAGCGGCTCCGAATACTGCCGGAAGCATTAATAGGCCAATCCTTTTCAGCCCCGGATGAAATATTTTTACCCTTTGCAGAAAATATAATCCTTTTTTAATAAGGAATGGAATCTGAAGAGCAAGCTGAAGAACCCCGCCGATAAGCACCCCTATTGCAAGGCCTGTTACCGGATCAGACATGTATGGTGAAATAAAAAACACAGAACATATCATTGCAATATTCAAAAAAACCGGCGCCAGGGCCGGGGCGGCAAAGTGGCCGAGACTGTTCAGAATTCCCATGCAAAGAGCCACCAGCCCGATGAAAAAAATATAAGGGAACATAATGCGGGTCAGATTGACCGTCAGGAAAAACTTTTCAGGAGAGCTGATAAATCCGGGAGCAATAACCTTTATGATAACAGGAGAAAGGAGAACACCCAAAACAGCGACAATCGCCAGAATCATGGAAAGAAGCCATATAGCGGCTCTGGCCAGCTTAAAGGCTTCATCTCTGCCTTTGACTGTCAGATATTCCGTAAACACAGGTATGAATGCAATGCTAAGCGAACCTTCGGCAAAAAGCCTTCTCAGCAGGTTTGGGATCCTGAATGCTACAAAAAAAGCATCTGAACTGAGTCCTGCCCCAAAGAACCATGCAATAACGACATCCCTTATAAAACCGAACAGACGGCTCAATAAGGTTGCGGCGCCTACAACACCTGCAGCTTTTGTCACGCGTGTATTTTCAGACATTGATTGCTTTAACCTAACACTTTACACTTAACACCTGATGAATTCTACTTTTTACGAATTCATCAGGTGTTAAGTGTAAAGTGTTAGGT
>JABMRH010000216.1 GCA_013202725.1 Desulfobacteraceae bacterium | reverse complement strand
GAGATGGAGTTTTTGTAAAAAATATCAGTGATGATCAGCGTAATTCTGTGGCTGAATAATTACCACAAATTTAAATATGGTGTTGCAGTATGAAAAAGCAGTTTATAAATACAATCAAGGCCGGCGATGCTGTTGATGACATTTTTGTGTTGTCGGAAAAGACTCTGTCTCAGAAAAAGGATGGAAAAAATTTTTTAAATATCACTGTCTCCGATAAAAGCGGAAGCATAAAGGGGGTAGTGTGGGATAATGTCGATCAGATAGCCTCCGGTATGACTGCAGGCGGTTTTGTAAATATCAAGGGGAAAATTTCAGAATACAGGGGAATGCTTCAGCTTGGCGTGAAAACAATGGCGGCTGTTTCGCCTGACTCGGTAAATCCGTCAGACTTTATTCCTGCAACCGATCTTAATATCGATGATATGTATATGCGCCTGTTAAAAATAACCGCCTCTATAGAAACCGGCTATTTAAAGGAGCTGCTTGAAGCCTTCTGGGATGACGAAGATTTTGTTCGCAAATTTAAAACCGCTCCTGCGGCAAAAAAAATGCACCATGCCTATCTTGGAGGCCTGCTTGAGCATACCCTTTCTACAGCAATTCTGGCCAATAAAATTGCAGGGCATTACAAAGAATATTACACGGGAATTGATAGGGATCTCCTTCTTACAGGCGCAGTTCTTCATGATATCGGCAAGACAATTGAATTCGATTATAAATTCAGCATTGACTATTCGATTAAAGGCAGGCTTCTTAATCATATTGTTATCGGAATTGAAATGCTTGATGAAAAGCTTAAAAAAATTAATGGGTTTCCGGAAGAACAGGCTGTTTTACTAAAGCATCTTATTGTGAGTCATCATGGAATCAGAGAATTCGGGTCGCCGGAACCGCCAAAAACAATAGAAGCCGTATTGCTGAACTATATTGACGAAATAGATTCCAAGGTTAACTGCATTCGCGAATTTATAGCACACGAAGATCCGAATGAAACCTGGACTTCCTATCATAAATTACTGGAACGCCATTTTTATATCGGCAAAAAATAAAAAATATGTTTATCACTCTTGAAGGAATAGAAGGCTCGGGCAAAACAACACAGATAAAAAATATAGTCGAATTTCTTGAGAACAAGGGCTATGACTGTGTGGTTACAAGGGAGCCGGGTGGTACAAAAATCGGAAAAAAAATCCGGTCGATCCTCCTTGATCCGGAAAATAGGGATATGGAGCCTGTATGTGAGCTTCTTTTGTATTGTTCGGACAGGGTGCAACATATAAAAGAACTGATAAATCCTGCTTTATCTGAAGGTAAAACAATAATATGCGACCGTTTTTTCGATGCCACGCTGGTTTATCAAGGTTATGCGCGAGGTCTCGACATAGACCTGATAACCGGATTGCACAATATGACGGTTGCCGGCTTAAAACCGGATATTACTATCCTGCTCGATCTTTTGCCTGAAATCGGCCTTTCACGGGCATGGAAACAGATTGATAACGGCTCAAGAAGCGGGGAAGAAACCAGGTTTGAAAAGGAAACCCTTTTATTTCATGAAAAAATCAGAGCAGGCTACCTTGAGCTTGCGCGTCTTGAGCCCGAGCGGTTTCGTGTAATAGATGCATCAAAAAGCGAAAATCAGGTTAAGCAACAGATAATTAATGCATTGACAACCAAACTCTCTTAACTCAAAAAAAACAATGAACTATTCAATATTAGATACCATAGGAAACACACCACTTGTTGAAATAAAAAGGCTCAATCCGAATCCTAAGGTAAAAATCCTGGCAAAGCTCGAATATTTTAATCCCGGAGGTTCCATTAAGGACAGGGCCGCCCTTTTCATGATTAAAGACGGGGAAAAATCGGGCGAGCTAACCATGAACAAGACCGTTATAGAAGCAACAAGCGGAAATACCGGTATCGGACTTGCCTTGGTATGCTCTATCAAAGGATATAAACTTCTGCTGACCATGTCTGGATCGGCAAGTGTTGAACGGCAGAAGATCCTGAAGGCTCGCGGCGCAGACATTTTGCTTACCCCAAGCCATCTCGGCACGGACGGCGCCATAGAGGAGGCCTATCGCCTGGCTCGCGAAAATCCGGAAATCTATTTTATGACGGATCAGTTTAATAATCCGGCCAACTGGCAAGCCCACTACTATGGTACTGCAGAAGAAATCTGGGAGCAGACCACTGGAAAGGTTACAATGGTTGTCGCTACAATGGGCACAACAGGAACCGTTATGGGCCTTTCAAAAAGGCTGAAAGAATATAATCCCGATATCTGCATAGTCGGCGTCGAGCCGTACCTTAATCATAAAATCCAGGGATTAAAGAATATGAAGGAGGCTTATCGTCCGGAAATATTTGATAAAAAACTACTCGACAAAAAAGTAAATATCGACGACGAAGAGGCCTTTGAAATGACGAGACGTCTTGCAAAGGAGGAAGGAATCTTTGCAGGCATGAGCAGCGGCGCGGCCATGGTTATTGCCCGAAAAGAGGCCAAAACTATGGCCGAGGGCACGATTGTAGTAATATTTCCGGATGGAGGGGAGCGATACCTGAGCACACCCCTTTTCGATGCACGAGACATGGCTAAGTTGCGACTGTTCAACACCATGAGCAAAAGCAAAGAGCCTTTTAGGCCGATTCTTGCCGGAAAGGTTGGAATATACTCCTGCGGCCCTACGGCAAATGTCAGGATCGGCATGGGAGAATGCCGGCGTTTTGTTTTTGCCGACCTGCTGTGCCGGTATCTTGAATACAGAAACTACTCCGTAACCCATATCATGAATATTACGGACATGGATGATAAGACCATAAATGGTTCTGAAAAAGCAGGCCTTAGCCTCTCTGAATTCACCGGCAAACATATCGAGTCGTTTATAACGGATCTAAAGGCCTTAAATATAAAGCCTGCCGATAAATATCCCAGGGCAAGCGAACATGTCGAAGATATGGTTTCCCTGGCTGAAAAACTTGTCAACAAAGGCTTTGCATATGAAAAACTTCATTCCATATACTTCGATATTTCCCGCTTTTCCGATTACGGCAGGCTGTCGGGTATAAATATAGATAAGATAAGGCTCGGCGCCACTGTAGATCTCGATGAATATGAAAAGGACAATCCAAGGGACTTCACACTCCTGAAAAGGTCTAAGCTTTCGGAACTGAAAAGGGGAATATATGTCAAAACAGGATGGGGCAATGTTCGTCCCTCGTGGCATCTTCAATGCGCGGCCATATCCATGAAATATCTTGGTGAAAGTTTTGATATCCATACAAGCAGCAGGGAGCTTGTATTTCCGCATCATGAAAATGAAATGGCAATAGCCGGAGCTGTTACAGGAAAACCCCTGGCAAAATACTGGCTGCATTGCGACAGGGTATTGATTAACGGCAAAAAAATGGATGAAAATAAGGCCGGTAGCACACTTGCGGATTTAAACGCGAGAGGCTATTCCGGCAGGGTTATCAGATACTGGCTTATTGCAAGCCATTACAGCAAACCTGTAACCTTGTCCATTGACAGGCTTGACGGCGCCAAACATTCTCTGAAAAGGCTTGATTCATTCATGCATGCCCTGCTCAACATAGAAGAGGGCGCTCCATATCCTGAACTGGATCAGCTTCTATACAATATCAAGCACGGTTTTGCCGAAGCCATGGATCATGACCTGAACATTTCAGCGGCAATGGCCTCTATTTTTAAAATTATCAAACAGATAAATATCCTTATACTAAAGAAAATGATTGATCCGATTGGCGCCCTGCGGGTTGTGGATGCTTTTCGAAATATAGATTCGGTGCTGAAAATATTCGACTTTGGAACCGAGCTTTCCGATCCTGAAATCCAAAGCCTGATTAAGCAAAGAGATAAGGCCAGGATGGAAAAAAATTGGGGCCTTGCCGACAGAATTCGTGATCAATTGACAGCTCGTGGAATAGCCGTAAAGGATGAGAGAGCGACTGAAAAAAAATGAAACCCATATATTTTCCATTTACCTGTATTTTTGATTTATCTGCCGAAATGATTTCGGCAATTTTTGGGCAAACCGTTATATATCGCCCATCAAGTAACAATCCTCCTGAAATGATGCAGGAATTGGCAAAAAGAGAGGCTCTGGACATACGAATACCGGTAAAAAAAGATGAGAATAAACTTAATGCAATTTTAAAAGATTACAAATCATGGTTAAATCTCCATCTGGGTGATAAGCGAGGCATGACCGCATTTTTCAAAACACAAGCGGATAAGATACCATTTTTTGATGATACTATTACCGCGCAAATCAGGGCGGATATAAGAAAAAAAACACAGCAAAAGCAACCTGAAGCAAAGCCTGACCCTCTTTTTAACGCAAGAATATTTCTTTGCATTGCCCAGGAATTTGACACTCAAAATTGGGAAATAAATCAAAAGCTTTTTATGGTTGATAAGATGCAGCAAAATCTCATTGAGAATATTAAGGGAGAAATTGACAGCTCATATATTGAAAATGCTGAAAACAATCTGCCCGAATCCTACGAGCCCGAATCCTACGATCAGGGCGCTTACATGACAGCCGAAAGGATAAAGGCATGGGCTCTTCTCATGCAACATGATCAGCAGGAATCCGGGCTGTTTATTACAAACAGCTCCTCGGCATTTGAGCATTTGATTGACAAAGCCTCTCAGGCCGAGATTATAGTTGGCTTTGACTCAATGCCTTTACAAAAAAACAGTATTGAGAAAGCAGATAAATGGCGTGACAACTTCATGAAACAGCTTGAAATTATAGCGAGAAATCCCTGGCCAACATCGACCGACAAAATCGTTAAACCGCCTTTTACTAAAAATAGCGATGCAAAGGTTTCACTGACCATTGCTGTTGTGCCCGGCGAAACGCCGCATGAATTTTTTGCCGGTTGCTGTGGATATAACCCACCGGAATCAAAAGAAAAGTCTCAGTTTCAAAATACCCTGCTCGGGCTTGTTGACATTATTGAACAGAAGACTTGACTCAAACTATCAATTGATATATGGAATTTTTTTTAAAGCTGGAAACAATTGGCAGTTTAACCTGCCATCCGCTTAAAGCGGAGAAATAATTTTTAAGAAAGGAGAGATGAATATGTCGTTTACACCTACTGTCGACCCGGACAAATGTGAAGGTTGTGAAGAATGCGTTGATATTTGCCCAATGGAAGTATTTGAAATGCAGGATGAAAAATCTGTCCCGGTAAATGCTGAAGACTGCGAAGGTTGTGAAAGTTGCGTTGAGGTCTGCGAATCAGGCGCCATCACAGTTACGGAAGACTAATCAACCCACCCGCAAGTTAATGTTCCTCCGGTCCTTTAAGACCTTATATTTTTAAGATCTCATATTGAGATCTTTGAAAAATGCTCAATTTCGTTTGAGTTCAAGAAGGGCGAAAATTTGAGCGCTAATCGGGTGAAAAGGGGCATTTTGCAAAGGTCTCATATTAAGGACCGGAGGATACCCTTCTCTTTTTCTCCCGATCCTTTAATAAGTTTAATCTCACCGCTGAGACGCAAAGCACGCAAAGAAATTTATTTTAAATTGTCGTGAGAGGCAACAATTTAAAAACTAAGTTGCCTAACTAAATACAATATATCTTCGAATAATCATTTTAATAAGGAGTTTCTTTTTTTTGGAGGATATCTATAATGGAAAAAGACTTCATAGATCTTGAAGATTTCCTGAAGAATCCGGAAGTGCAAAATGTTACCGACAATATAAATCAGGAATTAATTGAAAGAAGAAAGTATACTCCTCCTGTATGCGAGGTCTTATCCCATCAATATACTGTGTTGCAGGATAATCCTTATTTTAAGTTTTCAATTGACAGGGAATCAAGAAAACAAATGCCAAGCATTATAAACAATAAAGTGCAAAATATTGTCGGCGTGGATTTCCTGGAAGAATCTGCAAAGCAAGGATATTGCAAAAAACGTAATATCGGAATCGTATTTTCAGGCGGGCCCGCTCCCGGCGGACATAATGTTATTGCAGGGCTTTTTGATGCCGCAAAAAAGGCCAACCCGGAAAACAAAATATACGGATTTCTGCTTGGACCGGATGGAATACTTGAAAATGAAGCTATTGAGCTGACGAAAAGCATTGTTGATTCTTACAGAAACCTGGGCGGTTTTACAATGATCAAGACCGGCCGGACAAAAATCGACACAAAAAAGAAGATGGCCCTTACAAAGAAAACATGTAAAAATCTTAATCTGGATTCCATTGTAATAGTGGGAGGTGATGATTCAAATACCAATGCGGCATTTATGGCCCAGGAAATGTTTGACGACGGCATCCAGGTTATCGGAGTTCCCAAAACAATTGACGGCGACATTCAGGTCAAAGATATAGAGGGTAATGTTTTATGTGCAATATCGTTCGGCTTTCATACCGCTGCCAGGGCTTTTGCCAACGAGATAAGCAACCTGTGCACGGATTGCAGTTCCGATGTCAAATACTGGCATATCTGCAAGGTGATGGGCAGGGTCGCAAGTCATCTGGCTCTTGAAGTCGCTTTGCAGACTCACGCCAACATAACCCTTATCGGCGAGGAGCTTGCCGACTACATAGACAAAAAAAGGCTCGAAAAAGCAAAAAAAGAACAAATCGTGGATTACAGCGCTTACGGAATGACCCTGCGGTATCTTTCCAGGTTTATTTGTGATTGTATCGTAAGAAGAGCCGCTGTTGGAAAAAATTACGGCGTAATTGTAATACCGGAAGGGATTTTAGAATTTATTGATGAAATACAGGTGTTTATAATCAAATTAAATGCGATTATCGCTGAATACAACAAAATGCACGATATTGATTTTCATTCTGATTTCCCTCTGCTGAGGGATAAACTTGAGCACCTGCGGAGACTGGCCAGGCGTTCACGTGAGGATAGGTCGTTTACTATATGGAATACACGTGATGATGATCTGTTCGACGATATACCTGAATTCTTCCAGAAAGGGCTTCTTACGGAAAGAGACAGCCACGGCAATTTCCAGTTTTCTCTTGTTGAGACAGACAAGGTCATAATGGAGCTGGTAACAGACTATCTGAATATTCTTAAGGAAAAAGGGATTTATAAGATCGGAATTGAAAGAGCATATTACACAGACATACTAAACAAGGAGGGGCTCGACCCTGATTTCTTCGGACGCGCTCTGTTTAGAAACTATGATGACAACAGCATGTTTCTGCTGGTTAAGGAGTCTATAATATCTGTAAAAACCCTTAAAAAGGTGCTGTTAAAGGAAGGGGCTATAAGGGAAAATGAAAATATTCCGGCTTGTGTTGAAAAAATATACAAAAAATCGGCCCCAAAGTTCAAGACCCAGGTCCATTTTTACGGTTATGACGGCAGGGGGAATGATCCGACCAGATTTGACTGTATTTATACATACAACTTAGGACTGACCGCTTTCAGCCTGATCGCAAACGGTTCAACCGGCCAGATGGCGGCAATAAAGAATCTGGAAATGGATTTTCCCAGATGGGAGCCTATCGGAATTCCGATCGCGCCTCTGATGCGCCTTGAAGAAAGAAAAGGGAGGCTGGCCTTAGTGCTTGAAAAAAGCGTGGTTAATGTAAACTCCACGGCATTTAAGGTTGTAAAGGCATTCAGAGAAAAATGGCTGGCCGCAGAACCCGGCGAGGATCATTATAGAAGGCCGGGCCCTATACGTTTTACCGGTAAAAGCGAAGAGGACAGACCGATAACACTTGTATTGAATGCGCTCAAAGATCTTTGAAAACTACGACCCGATTCCTTCCCTCTTCTTTTGCCCGGTACAGCGCCTTATCCGCGCATTCGATCAGGGTCTTGGCATCAGCGATTTCCGGATGGGGAAAGCCGGCAACCCCCATGCTGACAGTCACCCTCAGGGCAGAATTGTCTGCCTGAAACTTATGTTGCTCCACGGCCTTCCGCAGCCGTTCCGAAATCAGGAAGGCTTCCTTCGATGCCGTATGATACATGAGCAGAACAAACTCCTCTCCTCCATACCTGGCCAACAGATCGCTATCTCGCATTAATTGCCTGATCAAACCGCCAAGTACCTTAAGCACCATATCCCCGGCCTGGTGTCCGTAATTATCATTGAATTTCTTGAAGTAATCTATATCTAACATCACGCATGAAAGGGATTCGTGGTAACGGACAGCTCTTTGAAAATCCTTTGAGATCGTCTCTTGAAAATACCGGTGGTTGTACAGGCCTGTCAGACCATTACGATTAGCCATTTCTTTGAGCTGTCGATTCTTCTCTTTAAGAGTTTCGTGAAGCTCCCTGATCTGCAGATGGATATTAACTCTGGCCATCAGCTCAGCATCGTCAAATGGCTTGGTAACATAGTCTGAGGCTCCCATCTCCAGCCCTCGCACCTTGTCCGCTGCTTCAGACTTTGAGGTGAGCATGATAACAGGTATATCTGATGTGACAGTCTCTGTCTTGATTCGTTGGCAAACCTGGTATCCATCTATCCCTGGTAGAATCAGATCCAGAAGGATCAAATCAGGATGTTCTGTTGCGGCTGTTTGCAATCCTATACTTCCATCCTCGGCCAAAAGGACCTGATGGCCCTGCTTGCTCAGGATAGTCTTTGCTACATGCAATATCAGTTTGCTGTCATCGATTACCAGAATTCTGGCCATAGCTTATTAGCTCCGCTTCGCTCCGCAATTGGTCGAGTGGTCAACTACTTGATGGCGGTGAAAAGAATAGCCGGGATATCTTCCGGTGAGGCAACTGCATCCACAATGCTCCGCTCTATGGCTACTCGCGGCATTCCGAAAACAACACAACTCGCCTCGTCCTGGGCAATGGTATAAGCTCCCGCCTCTTTCATTGCAGCCAGCCCGTCAACCCCATCATTTCCCATGCCGGTCAATATTATGCCCACCGCCTTTGAACCCGCGCTTTCCGCAACCGAGTGGAAGAGTACATTTATCGAACGGCCTACCTCTATCGAGGGATTTTGTGTCAACGAGATTTTGTTAAGCCGGATTATGTAACCATCTCCATCACGAACTACCCGCATATGTCTTCCCCCGGGCACAATTAAGACTCTGCCCTGATCCACGTAGTCCATGTCACGCGCTTCCCGCACCTCAACAGGAAGAAGACCATTTAGTTTCTGAGCAAAGGCCCTTGTGTATCCTGCAGCCATATGTTGCGCAATCACGATACCCTGTGGCTGAAAAGAGATACCGCAAAGGAGCTTCCGGATGGCCGGAGGTCCGCCAATGGAGGCTCCAATGGCAATGAGTTTGTGCGAAATTGCATGCAGCGTTTTTGCGGTCTTTGTCGGCGCCTTACGCCACAAGAAAAGGGGCTTGACCTGTGCCTGCCCCGCAACCCGGATCTTGGCCACTATTTCGTCACGTAATGACGTAAAACCTCTTTCTATGTCCTGAGATGGTTTGGTTACAAAATCGACAGCCCCGGCCTCAAGAGCCTCTATAGTCCGCATGCTGTTCTTGCTGGTATAGGAACTGATCATGACTACCGGAATAGGGGAATAACTCATAAGGCGCTTTAAAAAGGTGATTCCGTCCATACGAGGCATCTCAATATCAAGGGTGATGACATCAGGTTTATCCTTAATGATCAAATCCTTGGCCTCAAATGGATCGGATGCAACTCCCACTATGTCTATATCCGGTTCTTTGGAAAGAATACGTTTAAGAATCAACTGCACTGTCGGAGAGTCATCTACAATGAGTACGCGTATCGGTTTCATATACTAAAATAAAACAACTGAACCTGATGGCTCAGCCACCCTTTTATGGAAGACCAGATTCTTATAGGCCCTCTCGTTAGCAAGAATTTTCTGATTTTTTTCTGCATCAAACCGTTTCAACAAAACTTTTGCCGTGTCTGTAAAAAAGAAAATTTTTCTGCCGGTGTATCCGCCCATGTCTTCACTTTTAACAGGTATCCCCTCTAATTCGAGGAACTTCTTTGCAAAACGGATGTTCGATCCTGTTACATCACCGTCAGCTTTTCGGAACTTTAGAATGTTTCCCCCGCCAAATACCTTGGCTGCAAGATTCTCTCTCCTTGCCCCATATTTAATGAGTTCTGCGATGAGAAGCTCCATAGCATACATTCCGTATCGTCCCACTTCTGCTGTGAGGATTTCATCCGGATGGACCATGCCCGGCAAGAAGTAGTGATTCATTCCTCCGATCTTTTTTTCAATATCGTAAATACAAACGGCAATGCACGACCCTAAAACTGTGTGAAGGATTTCTCCGTTTTTTGAAGCATAATATTCTCCAGAGCTGAGCATAATCACATTTTTTTTATGCTTTTGACTGTAAAATCGCTTCACAATCTCATCCCTTTATAACTATTCAGCCACCGATCTACGCTGATCATCACTGATATTTTTTCTTTTATTATCATATAAAAATCTTTTGAATTCCGATTTTTTGCCGAAATTTAATAATAAGTCAACTTCAATATTTATTGCCTTCAAGTAATTGATTAATTGAGCTTCATAAAAACTTCTAAGAATAATATTTGTGTTTTATTTGTATTTAAACCTATCTGCGTTCATCTGTATCTGCCTCGCCCGCCCCGTGGCTCCGGCAGATGGTGTTGGGGTGGGTCAGATGATCGTACTGGGGTGAATCTGTGGCTGACTAGTTCCAATGATTTTTAACCTGGTATTTTTTCAAGATCATTCAAATTATTTATCAATATTT
>JABMRH010000215.1 GCA_013202725.1 Desulfobacteraceae bacterium | reverse complement strand
TTTGAAAGCAGCCCTTATATTGATAATATACTAATTTATGATGATTCCGGAAAACACAAAGGCCTTTCCGGGAAGCTGAGGCTTGCAAGGGAATTGAAACAATACAGCTTTGATGCCGCCATCCTGCTGCAAAACGCCTTTGAAGCCGCCCTCATTACATTTTTTGCCGGCATTCCATGTAGAATCGGGTACAATACAGATGCCAGAAGTTTTTTATTGACCCACTCTGTTCCGTGCACGCCTCAAATCAAGAAGATGCATCAAACCGGATATTACCTGGGCATTCTCCAGGGAATAGGTCTTGAGACAGACGGCCTTGGACTGGATCTTGTTGTAGATAAGAAACATCAAAAGCGCGCTGCGGAAATTTTGGAAGAACATGGCATATCAAGGGCAGATAGATTGGTTGGAATCAACCCGAGCGCCACTTTTGGCCCGGCCAAACAGTGGTTCCCGGAACGTTACGCTGCTTTGTCTGATAGAATACATGAAGTTTTTGGGGCCAGCATACTTCTTTTTGGAGGTCCAGGAGACAGAGAACTTGGGCGTAGAATTTCACAGATGATGCAGCATCCGCCGGTTGATCTTTGCGGGAAGACCAATCTTGAAGAGGCAATAGCCTTGATAAATATGTGCAATCTCTTTATTACAAATGATTCCGGCTTGATGCATGTAGCAGCGGCGCTCAATATTCCATTGATCGCTATCTTTGGTTCCACTAATCCTGTAACTACAGGGCCGCAGAGTCAAAGAAGCAAAATTGTGCGCATCCCAATCAATTGCAGCCCATGTCTGAAGCCTGAATGCCCTGAAGGTCATCTAAAATGCATGGATCAGATAGACATCGACATGGTCTTTGAAGCTGTGAAGGAACTTTTGTGAAGATACTCATTGTAAAATTGAGCGCAATCGGTGATGTAATCCACACCCTTCCTGCTCTGAATGCTGTTAGAAAACAGTATCCTGACGCACACATTACATGGCTTGTGGAAGAGGCGGCATACAGCGTTATCAAAGGACACAAAGCGCTTGACAGAATAATTGTTTCAAAAAGAAAGACATGGCTGAAAGGGCTTGCCGGGCATTCCTGCCTTAAAAATATAAGAGAGGCCTGCGGTTTTATTAAGGAGCTGCGGGACACCCAATACGACCTGATACTCGATTTTCAGGCCCTGCTTAAAAGCGGGGTTTTAATAGGGATGGCCAGGGGAGGGCGAAAAATCGGCTTTGACAAAGGCATGGAGCACCAGGAACATAGTTATATTTTTTTAAACGAACGTGTTCCGCCTGTTGATATGGAAATCCATGCGCTGACAAGAGGGATGCTGTTGCTTGAAGCAATCGGGATCAGTTCTTCTGAAGTTGAATACAATATTTATATCTCTGATAAGGATCGCGATGCCGCGAATGATCTGCTGATGAAGCACGGCATAAAAGCACCTGAGTTTCTTGTTGCAATAAATCCAATGGCAAAATGGGAAACAAAGCTCTGGGATAATCTGAAATTTTCAAACCTTGCAGACAGGCTGATCAAGCAGGCAAATGCTGATGTAATTTTTACAGGAAGCCATGAAGATAGCGAGGCAATCGAGCATATTATTTCAAACATGAAAACCAGGGCCGCCAATCTTGCCGGCAGGACTGACCTGAAAACACTGGCTGCGCTTTACGAAAAAACATCCATTGTTGTTTCAACCGACACAGGGCCCATGCATTTAGCCGCAGCCATTGGAACGCCTGTTGTGGCCCTTTTCGGGCCTACAGCGCCATGGAGAACCGGTCCGTTTGGGCCTGGCCATAAAATTATAAGGGCAGATCTGGAATGCAGCCCCTGTTTTAAAAGGCAATGCAAAACAATAAAATGCATGAAACAGATCAGTCTTGATCAGGTTTTTGACGCAGCAATGTCTGCGATCCTTTTACCACAGAGACCACGAAGAACACAGAGAGAAAGAAGTAATTTGCAAACCAAGTACTAAAAATAATGATATTTAATTTAAGGGCATTGTTTCGTGTTTTCGTACTTTCGTGTTTTCGTGATTAATATTTTATCT
>JABMRH010000214.1 GCA_013202725.1 Desulfobacteraceae bacterium | reverse complement strand
TAATTTTTGTTCGAGTTCAAGAAAGGCGAAAATTTCAACCACAGGAATATATTGAAAATTTCGAGGATTGAAATTTGAGCCTGACGCAGACACGAAGTGAAGCATCAGCGCTCAATCGGGCAAAAAGTGCTGTTATGCAAAGGTCTCAATTCTTATGTGTGCGGAAATGAGGAGTTATGGGTTTTTTTAGTGGAATTTTAGGTGTATTTTCTGATGATCTTGCCATCGATCTTGGCACGGCGAATACCCTTATTTATGCCAAAGGCAGAGGAATAGTATTATGCGAGCCCTCGGTAGTTGCGGTAAGAACAGACAATAGAGCTAAAAACCGTGTTTTGGCTGTCGGTCTTGAAGCAAAAAATATGCTGGGGAAAACGCCCGGCCATATAGTGGCAATCCGTCCTATGCGTGATGGAGTTATTGCCGACTTTGAGGTAACTGAAGCAATGTTGCGGCATTTTATTCACAAGGTTCACAACAGACGAACCTTTGTCAGGCCAAGAATTATTGTTGCAGTGCCATCCGGAATCACTCAGGTTGAAAAGCGTGCTGTCAAAGAATCGGCTGAATCAGCAGGAGCCCGTGAAGTATTTCTTATCGAAGAGCCTATGGCGGCCGCAATAGGCGCGGGTCTTCCTATTACTGAACCGATGTGTAATATGATCGTTGATATTGGCGGCGGCACAACGGAAGTTGCTGTGATTTCTCTTGCAGGAATTGTTTACAGCAGATCGATCAGGGTGGCCGGCGATAAGATGGATGCTGCGATTATTCAGTATATAAAAAGAAAATATAACCTGTTGATCGGTGAAAGAACAGCAGAGATAATTAAAACCACTGCCGGGAATGCATATCCTGACTTGCAGAATCTGGAAACAATAGAGGTTAAAGGCAGAGACCTTGCTTCCGGAATTCCCAAAATTCTGTCGATTGATTCAGAAGAAATTCGGATAGCGATCTCCGAGCAGATCGATGCGATTGTGGAGACGATAAAAATTGCTCTGGAGCAGACTCCGCCGGAGTTGGCTGCGGATATTGTTGACCGGGGGATTGTATTAACAGGCGGTGGAGCCTTATTAAAAAATTTAGACAAACTTCTCAGGGAAGAAACCGGCCTTCCGATAACAATAACCGATGATCCATTATTAACTGTGGCTCTCGGTTCAGGCAAAGCCATCGATAATATAGAAATCTTAAGACAGGTTATGATTATATAATTTCATGTTCTCAAAAAAGATTGTAATGATTGTTGGTATAATTGTTCTGATCGCTGTTAACCTAATAGCCCTTTCTGTTACAAGCCGCCGCTATCATACCAGCAGACCCGGGCAAATCGCCATTTCTCTTATTGCCCCTTTCCAGAAAATTACTACCCGTTCGATTTCTTTTATAAGAGATATTTGGAGTCACTATTTTTGTCTCATTGCAGTAAAACAGGAGAACGATAAGCTTAAGAAAGCTTTAAATCGCGCTATTGAAAAAAACAACCGGTTTAATGAGACAGAGATTTTCAACCTCCGGCTTCGAGAGTTATTGAATTTCCGAAAAAACATGGCCGGCCAGGTGCTTGTTGCCGAAGTAATCGGCAAGGACCCCTCTCCCTGGTTTAAAAGCATAATCATAGACAAGGGTAAATCGGATGGCATAGAAAAAGGATTGCCGGTATTAGTGCCTGAAGGAATTGTAGGTCGGGTTATTGATGTTTCAATCCATTCTTCCAAAGTTCTTCTTGTTGTTGATCAGATTAGCGCGGTTGATGCTTTGGTGCAAAGGACCAGGGCTCGTGGGATTATAAAAGGGGATTCAACCACCGGTGATCAATGCTTTTTTATATATGCCCTGCGCAAACATGATATCAGGGCAGGAGATACCATTATTTCGTCCGGGCTGGACACTGTTTTTCCAAAAGGGCTGCGTATCGGAAAGGTTTCGGAGGTTGTAAAACGTAATTTTGGTATCTTTCAGGAAGTAATAGTTACACCTTATGTTGATTTTGAAAAACTGGAAGAGGTTTTAGTTGTGTTGAATGCCAAAGATGTGAGTAACCAATGATCTATTTCTTTCACATTTCCGCCTGCCTATGTCTGGTGATCTTTCAGACAACAATTTTGCCCTGTTTCCCCTTATTCAATACATTTTATGATCTGTCAGCCCTTTATATTGTTTATATGGGTCTTTTTTTCGGTGTTCGTGAAGGCATTCCTGTTGCACTTATTATAGGGCTAACAATGGATAGCCTTTCCGGAGGCCCTTTCGGAGTATATTTAACAACATATTTCTGGCTATTTATCGGTGCGAGACAGCTCATAAAATTTTTTCGTGTGAGCAATTATATACTTTTGCCTTTTGTTGTTACAGCAGCCGTATTAATGGAGGCTGTAATATTATTGGGAACCCTTGCCATGCTGGAGCCGGGCAGGCAATTTTCTTCATCTATCATAAATACTGTTGCAATGCAGGTTTTATGGGCAATATGTACCGGGCCATTTATTATTCAATTTTATAATTTCACCTATAAAAGTTTATTTAATAAGCTGGTCGCCGTTTTTTCACATAAACAATCACCGGAAATTAACAGATAATACCTAAAATGAGCGATTAGCCATTAGCTTTTAGCTATTCGTCAAACTATATCAAGATGTTATTAAATAATAACATTTCACCCAATAGGTG
>JABMRH010000213.1 GCA_013202725.1 Desulfobacteraceae bacterium | reverse complement strand
CCCTTGAATCCCTAACCCGGATAAATCCGCCATAGGCGGACAAGCCGGAAAGGTGACCAAAGTTGATGTTCATTTTTCATTCGATGTTCGATGTTCAACGTTCGATGTTCAATGTTCAATGTTCAAAAAACGCTCTATCCGGCCAGCATAGGCAAAGACACATCAATAGCTTTTTGCTCGCCATAAAGCAGTTCCACTAATTTTATTGCAAACTCCAGAGCTGTTCCCGGGCCCTGACTTGTAATACATTCATCATCCACAACTACCCGGGATGTAACTGCATCGGTATTATCAAGTTGCTTTGCAAAGCTCGGATAACAGGTCGCTTTTCTCCGGCCTATTAATCCATGGCGCTGAAAAACAACTGCGGGAGAGGCGCAGATAGCCGCATACAATCTTCCTTCGCGCTGCTGACGTTTTAACATCAGCTCTAATTCTTTTGAGTCGCGCAGACGCTCAGCTCCGGGCATACCTCCCGGCAAAGCAATTAAGTCATACACGATCTCCGTGCAGTTAGAAATAAGTTTGTCTGCAACCAGTTTTACTCCATGGGCCGCGGTAACCTGTAATTTGTCCACGGATGCAACAGTCACATAAGCGCCCGCCCTTCTCAAAACATCAATTATGCACACTGCTTCAATTTCTTCGATGCCGTCTGCTATCGGCACAAGAACCTTTTTGTGCATAAGCTGCTCCTTAAGTTTATTATTGTTTGAACCACAAAAAACAAAAGCATTTTCTTTATGTTTTTAAAATACCAAATTGAACCATTTCTGCAACATCTAAATAGCTTTCATCTTGATTTTACAGAAATAACTTTCTATATTGACACTTGCAAAAAATCAATTTCAATGCTCTCGTAAAAGGAGATAAGGCTATGCAGAATGATTTTGGCAAAAATGGCTGTGTTGAACGAAGATCTGAACCCAGAAAAATGATAGATAAATATTTCAGGGTTAAACTCTCAAAAGATGGGCTAACCCATTTTTATAACTTTAAACTACAGGATATATCTTCAAAAGGAATGTGTATTCTGGTTAAAGAGGGCTCTGATGTTCTGAAATCATTAAAGGTCGGGGATGTTTTGGATATGAAATACTATACAAACGAACACTCTAGTCAACAGTTTAAAACAAAGATAAAATATATTACAAAGGATGATCAGGGAAGATTCAAAGGGCATTGTCTTGTCGGTTTATCTATAATCGAGTAACCCCGGATAAAATCAGCATATCTTAATATGAGCTTAAAAAACACAATTATAATTTTCGTTACAGCCTTCTTCTTTGCGGCATGCGCGCCAAAACAGCTTCAACCCGCCAGGCCTGTGTATATTGATCCGGGAGACATCCTCTTTGCACAGGCTGAAGATCTGTTTCAGACAAAATCATATGAAAAAGCCATAATCAAGTACACTGAATACCTTTCCCGGTTTCCAAAGGGACGCCTAACAGATGCAGCTCTAATGAAAACAGGGGCGGCCTGGGTCGAAATTCTTATTATGCTGTACAATCAAGGCAAATACAATGAAGCAATCAAGCAGGCAAACGATATAATAGGAAGCAATATTGCAGGGATTAATATTGTCAGAACATATGTTCTTCTTGGCGATGCTCATCTTGCGACAGGCTCCCCGAAAGATGCCGTTAATTTCTATATTTTAGCGCTTAACAAAGCAAAGGACCCCGCAAAAGAACCGATAATTGCAAAAATAAATGAAGCTTCCGGGCCGCTTGGCACAACCGATATCATATCTTTTTTAAATCAGATGGAAGATAAACCGCCTGCCGGTTATCTTATGTACCGGCTGGGACAAAACAAAGCTGAAAAAGAAAAATATGATGATGCTGAAAAGATATTGTCGCAATTTATCGAAAGGTTTCCAGGGCACGAAAACGCATCAAAAGCTCAAAAACTGATAGAGAAGATTAAAAAAAAGGCTGCATACAGTAAATACACAATAGGATGTTTGCTTCCGCTAAGCGGTCCCTACGAAAGTTTCGGCCGCAGGGCATTAAAAGGCATTGAACTCGCTATGAATCAATTCTGCTCCCAGGGCATTCAACCTGCTGTAAAGCTGATTATAAAAGACACGGAGTCTGATTCAGATAAGGCTGCCGCGGCTGTAAAGGAATTGTTCGAGGAGCATGTTGCGGCAATTATCGGACCAATTTTTACGGCGGAATCTGCCGCCCTGGTAGCGCAGGACAAAAGCATTCCAATCATTACCATAACCCAAAAGAATAATATTGCCGATATTGGAGACTATGTTTTCAGGAATTTTTTCACTCCCATGATGCAGGTTCATACTCTTGTATCTTATGTAATTGAAAAGCTGGGGCTTGGCAGTTTTGCGATCCTTTATCCTGATGATAATTATGGAACAACATTTATGAATCTATTCTGGGATGAAGTTACAGCTTGTGGTGGAAAGGTTGTCGGTGTTGAATCATATAATGTCGAACATACCGATTTTGCCGATTCCATCAAAAAACTGGTCGGTCTTTATTATGAAGTCCCTGAAGATCTAAAAATAATGGATATATTGATTGAAGATGATGAGGATAATGTGGCCGAAGACGAAGAAGCAGGCAAAGAAAAACAAGAACCTGAAGCAATTGTCGATTTTGATGCTATCTTCATTCCAGATGCACCGGAACGTGCAGGATTAATTATACCCCAGCTGGCATTTTATGATGTTAAGGATGTGTATCTTTTAGGCACCAATCTGTGGCATTGTGACAGTTTGATTAAGATGGCGCGGCGTTATGTCCAGAACGCAATTATGCCTGATGTTTTTTTTGCGGAAAGCTCTTCAAAACAGGTCGCTGATTTTGTGGCTGTTTTTGAACAAACCTTTAAAGAGAAACCGGAATTTATAGAGGCTGTAGCTTATGACTCGGCAATGATATTGTTTAAGATTGTAAGCAGGCCTGATATCCGATATAGAAGCTCCATCAAAAATGCATTAATGAATCTTAACAATTTTCAGGGCGTAACAGGCCTTACATCATTTGATAATAACGGAGAGATCAAAAAAAGGCTATATCTTCTTCGCATAAAGGGTGGAAAATTTGTTGAACTCGAATATTGATAGATTCGTAAAAAGATGAATATTGCATATACAGCATACAAATTTCTTAGCACATCCCTTTTTCTATTACTTTTCCCGCCTTTCTGGTTTTATTCACGCGTAACCGGCAGATATAGCCAAAGCATAAGCCAGCGTATCGGATTATACCCTGATCGGCTTGTGCGGACTATTTCCGGATCGCCGCGAATATGGATACATGCGGTTTCAGTAGGAGAGGTGAT
>JABMRH010000212.1 GCA_013202725.1 Desulfobacteraceae bacterium | reverse complement strand
GATTAAGATGGTAACTATTCAGCCACAGATTCACACAGATGAACGCGGATAGATTTAAATACAAAGAAACCACAGAACATTAAGAATTATATTATAATCTTTGTGACTTTGTGACTGAACTATTACAATAAAAGAAAAAATATCAGTTATGATCAGCGTAGATCTGTGGCTGAATAATTACTTAAGATGTTAATATAATGGCAACAAAGGATAGTCGTCCCTCTTGGGAAGCTTATTTTATGGATATTGCGGAGCTTGTGGCAAAACGCTCTACATGTCTCAGGCGTGCTGTTGGTTCCGTAGTTGTAAAGGATAAAAGAATCCTGTCTACCGGCTATAACGGAGCGCCGACCGGCATTAAACATTGCATTGATATTGGTTGTCTGCGCGAGGAATTGAATATTGCATCCGGCGAGAGGCATGAACTGTGCAGAGGCATACACGCAGAACAAAATGCTATTATTCAGGCCGCATTTCATGGTGTTTCCATAAAAGGAGCGACGCTTTTCTGCACAAACCAGCCATGTTTAATATGCGCCAAAATGATTATTAATGCAGGAATAATAAAGATTTATTATCGTGACGGATATGCGGATCCAATGGCCAGGGAAATGTTTAAAGAGGCGGGTGTTGAAGCAATCAAGGTTGATGCCGACAAATAGGAGAAATTAATGAAGTGTCCATTTTGTGGAGAAATTGACAACAAGGTGATCGACTCAAGGTTGGGAAAGAATGGGGATGCAATACGCAGGCGCAGGGAATGCATTATATGCGGCAGGCGGTTTACCACTTATGAGCATATTGAAGAAATTCCTATTATGATTATTAAAAAGGATGGGCGTCGCGAAGTCTTCAACAGCGAAAAGGTGCGTTCCGGCATACAAAAAGCCTGTCAAAAAAGGAATATAAGCATTAATGTTATCGATCAATTCATAGATGATCTGGAACGCGACCTCAAGGAAACCGGAGAAAAAGAAATTCCTTCCAGTATAATCGGTGAAAAGATCATGGCAAAACTCCATGAAATAGATGATGTTGCGTATGTCAGATTTGCATCGGTTTATAGAGAGTTCAAAGATGTAAACGACTTTGTCTCCGAGCTCAAAGGCCTGCTGAGCAATAAGGGATTAAATATTAATGAATGATAGGTATTTCATGAAAATGGCTCTTGCTCTTGCTGTAAAGGGACAGGGCTTTGCCTCGCCAAATCCTATGGTCGGCGCCGTTATTGTAAAAGACGGCAAGGTTGTGGGAAAAGGCTGCCACAAAGCCGCAGGAGAGGCTCATGCAGAAATTAATGCCATCAATGATGCCGGCATTGCTTCAAAAGGCGCAACTTTATATGTTTCCCTTGCACCCTGCAACCATACCGGACGGACTCCTCCATGCACCGTAAAGATAGTTGAAGCAGGCATAAGGCATGTAGTCGTTGCCATGAACGACCCCAACCCGGATGTTACAGGAGACGGTATAGGCTATATAAAAAGCCATGGAATAAGTGTTACGTCAGGTGTTTGTGAAGATGAAGCAAAAAGGCTGAATGAAGCTTATATAAAATATGTTACAACAAAACGCCCCTTTGTAATTGTTAAATGCGCAGCCACCTTAGATGGACGAATTGCGACAAAAACAGGCGATTCCAGGTGGGTTTCAGGGGATGAATCAAGAATATATGTTCATAGACTGCGCCATAGTGTTGATGCAATAATGGTCGGCATTAACACTGTAAAGCAGGATGATCCCGCTCTGACGGTTCGTTTGAATGATACGAAAGGTCTGGATCCTACAAGAATAATACTCGATACTAATCTAACGATTTTTAAAGAAGCTAAAGTTTTGCGGCTTAATTCCAATTCTGATACGATTATAATAAGCGGTAATTCTGTTTCAGAGGATAAAAAAAACGCAATAGAAGCATTGGGCGCCAAGGTTATACAATCGCCAGTCAAGGATGGCATGATCGATCTTGATCAACTTATGGATCGTCTGGGCGGCCTTGGTATAACCAGCCTTCTTATCGAAGGAGGCGGCAGTGTCATTGCATCGGCGCTTAAAGCAGGAATTGTTGACAAGGTTATCTTTTTTTACGCCCCCAAAATTTTAGGCGGAGATGACGGCGTGCCTATATGCAAGGGGCCTGGTCCGGCGTTAATGGACGGATGTATGCCTGTAAAAGATATCCATGTCCGGCGATTCGGCGATGACGTTATGATCGAAGGATATATTTAGGATTGATGATTGATGATTGTTGAGTGTTGATTGTTGATTGTTGATTGATGATTGAAAAGATAGAGCGACCTGTCTGCCGT
>JABMRH010000211.1 GCA_013202725.1 Desulfobacteraceae bacterium | reverse complement strand
TCCTTAAATTTCGAGGCTCCCTGGATTCCCGCTTTCGCGGGAATGACATGGATGCGATCGCGCAAGTATTTTTATAGTAAATCAGTTTAACCTTGAACTTTGAACCTCTGAACCCTGAACGGTTGCTTGTGTTTAAAACTATCTGCATTCATCTGTGTGAATCTGTGGCTGAATAGTCACCTTTTTCTTTGCAAGCTTTGCCACCGATTCTATATGATATGTGTGAGGAAACATGTCAACCGGCTGTACTTCCAACAGATTATATTTATCCTTTATCAACCCAAGATCCCTTGCCATGGTCGCGGGATTGCAGGATACATAAACGATTTTTTCAGGCGCAATTTCAAGAACATGCTTTACTACATCCTTGTGCATACCTGCTCTTGGAGGATCGATTATCATAACATCAGGCTTTGCCGTAACCTGTGGCAGGCAGTCCTTTATATCGCCATGGATAAACCGGCAATTTGATATCATGTTTTTTTTGCAGTTATTTTGCGCATTGGTCACGGAAGATGCAATCATCTCGATGCCGATTATCTCTTTAGCGCTGTCTGCAAGAAAGATAGATATCGCCCCTGTTCCGCTGTATAGATCCACAACCATTTCTTCACCGCTGAGTCCGGCATATTCCCTGACTGTCTGAAAAAGCTGCTCTGCGCCCCGCGTGTTGGTTTGAAAAAATGAGTTTGCAGATATCTCGAATTCACAAGCGCCGATTTTATCCTTTATGCAGGAGGCTCCGGCAAGTTGTATCTCATATTCTCCAATGGCTACGCCGGCCTTGCGAGCAGTAATGTTGTTTACAATCGAGATTATTTCCGGATATTTGTCCATCAAGAGATCTGCGAGAGGCTGCAGAATTTTTTTGTTTTCTTCTGAAGTTATTATATTAACCATCCATTGGTCATAGGCAGCGGAATGCCTCAGCATAAGAAAACGCCAGAACCCAATATGGCTGTAAAGACCATATACTGGGATTTTGGAGTTTTTAATATAATTTCTAACATCCTCGAGGATATGGTTGCCGAGTTTTGGCTGAAGCAGACATGCCTTTGTATCAAGCACCTTGTTAAATGTGCTGGGCACATGAAGACCGATGGCAAAGCCTGCAGCAATATCCTTTTTATCCATCTCGTCAGGCAGCAGCCATTTCCGGTCGGAACACGTAAACTCCATCTTGTTCCTGTACTCAAAAATCCGGATAGAAGGGATTGTTTTATGCACTACAGGATCATGTATAAGCCCTATATGTTCAATAGAATCGATGACATGCCTTTGTTTGAACTCAAGCTGCCTGTCATAATCTAAAAATTGCCATTTACATCCGCCGCAATAGCCGCTGTACATGCATGGCGGATCTATTCTATAGGGAGACGGCTCCTTTATTGATACTATTCGGGCCTCTGCATAGCTTTTTTTCTTTTTTATTATGCGGGCATCAACCAGGTCTAAAGGGGCTGCCCCGTCAACAAAAACAGCCATGCCGTCAACCCGCGCAAGCCCCTTTCCGCCAAAGGCAATATCCGAGACTCTAAGCTCAATCGTTTGTCCCTTTTTAATTGTCATCAATTTTGCTCCAGAAGTTCGGTTCTCAACAGGTCAAGGGCTTTCATGGCAAATATTTTTTTATTCGTCAGCCTGTCATTGCCGTCAAAGTTGAAACAATACCCTTTCACATATCTTGGCGTGGCAAGCCCGATACATACGGTTCCTACAGGCTTATCATCGGTTGCCCCGCCGGGTCCCGCAATTCCGCTTGTCGAAAGTCCGTAAGTTGCGCCGGCAATCCGTCGTACCCCTCGCGCCATCTCTTTTGCAGTTTCTTCATGCACGGCTCCGTATCGTTTTATTGTTTCAGGTGATACTCCAAGCAGATTTATTTTGGATTCATTTGAATATGTTATGCCGGATAAAAGAAAATAGTCCGAACTTCCCGGCACATTTGTAATCATATGGGATATAAGGCCGCCTGTACAGCTTTCGGCAATCGCAATGCCGGCATTTTGCCGGCAAAGGAGTTTGCCGATCTGGCTGACGATTTCAATCCCCGCCTTTTCGTCCGAACAGATTTCATTCCCAGAGACCTTTGAAAAATGTTCAATTTTGCAAAGGTCTCTCTCCGTGTTTAGTGTTTCTGCTGCCATATCTGAAATTTTCTCCTGCTAAATAAAAAGCTTGACAAATATAAAACAAAACAATTATTAAATCAAAATCTTATAGGAAAATTTACAAATGAAAACAATCGGAAACCATAAAATTAAAAATCTGTTATTTATATGCTGGTGGTGGCAGGCTTATATTAATGAGTTCGCCGGCGGAACTTCACCAACCTGATTTTAGTTAAAAGTTTTAAGGACCGCAGGTAACTCAAAGCCTGCGGTCTTTTTGTTTTAAAAAGGCCGTGGAAATCTTCACGGTCTTTTTTTATTTCATTAACCTGTTTATCGGTTCAGGCAGAGGAAATATATATGATTATAAAACAATTTCCCGACAAAGATCAATTCCGCATTTTAGCCGGGCAAAACAATGTGATACCGGTTTGTGTTGAAATACTGGCAGATACGGAAACTCCGGTTTCTTTGCTTAAAAAAATCTATAATAATAAAGGTCCTGTTTTTTTATTCGAAAGTGTCGAAGGAGGGGAGCGTTGGGGAAGATACAGCTTTTTGAGCGCTTCCGCCAGATTTCATATCCGCGTATACCAAGAATTTGTGGAAATTCAAAATAAGGGTTGCGTCAGCAAGATTCCTCATAATGGAGATCCGCTGGCAGTTCTAAGGGACTTTATGAGCAGGTTTAATCCGGCTGACATGCCTGAACTGCCAAGGTTCTGGGGAGGGATGGTCGGTTACCTGGCCTATGAAATGGTTTCCTTTATTGAAGCTGTTCCGAATCAGTGGCCAAAAGAAAAGCCGCTTGCAAATTTCATAGTGCCTGATGAGCTGCTTATTTTTGATAATATTCGAAACACATTGCTTTGTGTTGTCATAACCTTTCTGGATGAGGATCGGGAAAACAATCAAAAAACCGATCAGGCTGTTGAGAAAGTCTTTAAATCTGCGAAGATACGTATTCAATCCATGCTACAGGCAATCAATGGACAATTGCCCGGAAATAATGATTGCGTAAATCAAAAGGAGTATGTTCTCACTCCTCAGCAGGAGCCCGACACCTATCGGTCTTACGTAAAAAGGATAAAGGAATATATCCTGGCAGGGGATGTGATTCAGACGGTTATATCTCAACCCTTTGTTTGCGAGGAGCTGCCGGATCTATGGGAGCTCTATCGCGCTCAGCGATTTATCAACCCGTCCCCTTATCTGTATTTTATGCATATAGATGATGTGGCTCTTGTCGGCTCTTCGCCGGAAACAATGGTTCGGCTGGAAAACGGCATTGCCACCCTCAGACCCATTGCCGGCACACGCCCGAGAGGAAAAAATGAACAAGAGGACAGAATGCTTGCCGATGAGCTTCTTGCCGATGAAAAGGAACGGGCGGAACACCTTATGCTGGTTGATCTTGGGCGAAACGATCTTGGCCGGGTGGCAGAGGTGGGAACCGTGCAGGTAACCGATTTAATGGTTGTGGAACGATATTCTCATGTAATGCATCTTGTTTCCAATATATGCTGTGATTTGCGATCCGATTGTGATGCGTGGGATCTTCTTGCCGCTACATTTCCGGCAGGCACTTTGTCCGGGGCTCCGAAGGTCAGAGCCATGGAAATTATCGCAGAACTGGAAAAAGAACCAAGAGGGCCTTACGGGGGGGCTGTGGGCTATATTTCGTTTCATGGAAATATGGATATGGCAATCACTATCCGGACGGCCTGTATTGAAAATGGACGGCTTACGGTTCGCGCGGGAGCCGGAATAGTCGCCGATTCCGACCCTGAACGGGAACGGGTGGAAACCGTCAATAAGGCGATGGCAATACAAAAGGCTTTGGAGCTTTTGCAAGGAGAAAAGAAACGATGATCCTGATGATTGACAACTATGATTCATTTACCTACAACCTGGTTCAATATGTTGAGCAGCTCGGCTCTCCGGTTAAGGTCATGCGAAACGACGCAGCCTCTATTTCAGATATTGTCTCCTGGAATCCTTTTGGTATCATAATATCGCCTGGGCCGGGCAGGCCGGAGTCGGCAGGAATAACTCTTTCGGTGATAAAACATTTTTCAGGACATATCCCGATTCTTGGCGTATGCCTTGGGCATCAGGCAATTGCCGTGGCCTTTGGAGGCAAGGTGGTTTCAGCAAAGAGGCTCATGCACGGCAAAACCTCCTTAATTCATGCTGATGGAAAAACGCTGTATCAGGGCATCCGCAAACCTTTTAAGGCCATGCGCTATCACTCTTTGTCCGTGTCCAGGGATGATCTGCCTGAATGTTTTGAAATCACCTCGGAGTCTGATGACGGCGAGATTATGGGAATCAGGCATCGCGAGCATTGCACGGAAGGGATTCAGTTTCATCCGGAATCAATTATGACCCCTTTGGGCAAACGGATTCTAAGAAATTTTTTGCAACAAAAAGGAGAATAAGCGCTATGTTTCGGGAAAATCTAAATAAAATCGTCCACAGGAAAAATTTAAGCGGAAACGAAATATCTGAAATGATTACTGAAATTTTTTCGGGTAGTATAACCGATGCGCAGATCGGAGCATTTATGGCGGCTCTTGCCACAAAGGGCGAAACATTTAAGGAGCTGGCCGGAGCTGCCAACGCCATGCGAAGAAAGGCCCTGCGCATTCAAGTATCTTCCCGGACTGTTGTGGACACATGCGGCACGGGCGGAGACGCGGCTCAAACCTTTAATATTTCAACCACTACCGCTTTTATAGTCGCAGGCTGCGGAGTAACCGTGGCCAAGCATGGGAATCGCTCTGTTTCAAGCAAATGCGGCAGCGCCGATCTTCTTGAAGCAATGGGAGTAAAACTGGATATAAATCCGGAAATAGTGGAAGAGGCCATCGAAGAGATCGGCATTGGTTTTCTTTATGCTCCCCTTTATCATGGGGCAATGCGATATGCAGCCAAAGCAAGAAAGGAGATTGGAATACGCAGTATTTTCAACATGCTTGGGCCTCTAACAAATCCTGCCGGAGCCAATTGCCAGCTACTTGGCGTGTATGCGCCCGAACTAACTGAAATGTTTGCGGAGGCCCTTCGGTTGTTAGGCGCAAAGAGGGCATTTATCGTGCACGGTCATGATGGGCTGGATGAAATTTCGGTTTGCGCGCCAACCCGTATTTCCGAGCTTAAAGATGATCTTATCCGCACCTATGACATAACCCCTGAACCTTTTTTCGGAAGCAAAGCAAAACCGGAAGATCTTGCAGGTGGAGACTCTGAAGAAAATGCCGAAATAACTCGAAAGATCCTTGCCGGTGAAAAGGGCCCGAAAAGGGATGTAGTTGTGCTGAATGCTTCGGCTGCTCTTGTCGCTGCCGGAAAAGCCAAAGATTTTAATGAAGGCATCAGTCTGGCTCAAACCTCCATTGACAGCGGGGCTGCTGCGGAAAAACTTGAAAAACTGGTAAGATATACCCAGGAAAATGGATAATGATAAAATAAATCACGAAAACACGAAAGACAGAAAGCACGAAATATAACAAAGATTAAAGAAACTAAAGTTGTAACCACTCAGGTGGATAGGCTGAAGACTGTTAGGAACATATAAAGATGCAAACCGATTTTCTGACAAAAATTGTTAAACATAAAAAAGAGGAAATTGCTGCGGCAAAAAGGAATTTACCGGAAAACCTGGTCCGTGATAAAGCGGCTGTGCCTCAAAAAAGGCGCATGTTTTTTAAAAAACTTGAGGAGCCCGGTCCTTCGGGAATAAATATTATCGCTGAAATCAAACGGGCATCTCCATCTAAAGGAGAAATACGCAGAGATATCAACCCTGGCATATACGCTTCTGAATATGAGCGCGGAGGGGCCGCGGCCCTGTCGGTTCTTACAGACAGGCTTTATTTTAAAGGCAGCATAAAAGACTTTAAAGCAGCGCGGCAAGCCGTAACCATCCCGGTTCTTCGAAAAGACTTTTTGATCTCTACATACCAGATTTATGAATCTGCGATGATAGGCGCGGATGCGGTTCTTCTTATTGCCCGTATTCTTTCACGGGAACAAATGCATGGCTATTTGAGCCTTTGCAATGAGCTTAAGATGGATGCCCTTGTTGAAATCAATACAAAAGAGGACTTTGAAGCCGCTACTAACGCGGGAGCCCGGCTGATCGGGATTAATAATCGTGATCTAAGTATATTTAAAACTGATATCAATACGACAATTAACATGGCATCCCTTCTCAAGCCGGATCAGGTTGCTGTGGCTGCAAGCGGAATCAGGACGCGCGAAGATATAGAAAAGATACAGAAAGCTGGAATCTGGAACTTTCTAATCGGGGAAAGCCTCATGCGGGCTTCAAATCCAAGGGATTTTCTGATGAGTCTTATGGGGAAATGCTGAGCTTAAAGCAACAACGATAAAAATAGGCATCTGTGCGGTCAATTCTTCTAAATCCCCTCTAACAAGAGGGGTGGACAAGGAAAAACATCACTAAATTCCCCTCTAACAAGAGGGGTGGACGCGGAGCGGACGGGGTGTGTGAAAATGGGGTCGTAAAAATGCAGCTAAAAAGGATTATTAAATATAAACCTCAGATCAAGGTGTGCGGTCTGACCCGTGTTGAAGAAGCATTGGAATGTGCGGGGCTCGGAGTTGATGCAATTGGATGTGTTTTTTTTCCCAAAAGCCCGAGGCATGTAACCGAAGACCAGGCAAGAAAAATATCTGCGGCTTTATCCGGCAGGGTAAAAACAGTGGGCGTATTTGTGAACGAAACATTTGACAATATAATGCAAAAAGTAAATTATTGCTGTCTGGATTGTGTTCAACTCCACGGCAGCGAATCACCTGAGCTGGTCAGCCGGCTTGTTCAAGAAAATATTTTTGTGATTAAAGTCTTGTTTGCCGAAGGCAGGCCCTCGTTTGAGGAGGCCGAAAATTACCGGGCATCCGCATATCTTGTTGAATGCGGCAAAGGCATACTTCCCGGCGGCAATGCGCTTCAATGGGATTGGGAGAAAGCATACGGTTTTGGCAAACAACACCCTTTTATCCTGGCAGGAGGACTTGCGCCTGAAAATATCTGTCGCGCTGTAACCGAGAGTACACCGGATGCCGTGGATGTAAGTTCGGGAGTTGAATCATCGCCTGGAAGAAAGGATTCCCACAAAGTTAAATCCTTTATCGACGCTCTTGCACGATGCAGCTTTGATAGAGAGCCTGGTAAAAAGATTAGGAGGATTTTTTAATGCATAATAACAAAGTGGTTAATAACAAATATAATCAAGACAAATTTCCTGATTCCAAAGGCCATTTCGGCATTTATGGCGGGCGTTATGTCGGCGAAACCCTGATGCCGGCCCTGCTGGAGCTGGACGAGGCTTATAATACGATTGTGCCTGATCCATCTTTTCAGTCTGAATTCAAGAGATTATTGCAAGATTACGCGGGCAGGCCGACCCCTCTGTTTTATGCAAAAAGACTGAGCGAACACCTTAATGGAGCATTCATTTATCTGAAGCGGGAAGATCTGGCTCATACAGGAGCTCATAAGATCAACAACACCCTGGGGCAGGCGCTTCTTGCACAGCGGATGGGCAAAACTAAACTTATTGCTGAAACAGGGGCGGGGCAGCATGGTGTGGCAACGGCAACAGCGGCGGCTCTCTTTGGAATGGAGTGCCGTATCTTTATGGGAAGGGAAGACATCCGGAGGCAAGCCCCAAATGTTCAGCGCATGAAACTGCTCGGCGCCCAGGTAGTTCCGGTTACCTCGGGAACTATGACCCTTAAGGATGCAATGAATGAGGCGATGCGCTTCTGGGTGGGGGCGGTTCGTGATACCTTTTATGTAATAGGATCGGTTGCAGGACCTCACCCTTATCCTGTGATGGTCAGGGAATTTCAAAGAGTAATCGGGAATGAAACACGGGAGCAGATTCTCAGAAGAACCGGCGGACTCCCGGCTGTGCTGATTGCCTGCGTTGGTGGAGGAAGCAATGCCATGGGGCTTTTTTATGCTTTTATGGACGATCCTTTGGAAATGGTTGGAGTCGAAGCTGCCGGCAAGGGCATTGAAACCGGAAAACATGCGGCAACCCTTGGACAAGGAACCATTGGGGTGCTTCACGGCTCTAAGTCATATGTGCTTCAGGATGAAAACGGCCAGATCAAGGAGGCCCATTCGATAGCAGCGGGGCTGGACTACCCCGGTGTCGGTCCTGAGCATTCATTATTAAAAGATTTCAAGAAGATTCAATATGTTGCAATAGATGATGAACAGGCATTGGAGGCGTTTCATGCTCTATGCGTGCTGGAAGGGATTATTCCGGCGCTGGAAAGTTCCCACGCAGTTGCCTGGGCAATGGTTGAGGCTAAACGCAGGCCAAAAAACGAAATTATTGTGGTAAATCTTTCAGGAAGGGGAGATAAGGATCTCGGCATTGTTTCCGCGTATAATTAAACTTGATAAGGAGATTAAACGATAATGAATCGCATTGATAAAACATTTGAAACCCTCAGACAAAAAAAAGAAAAGGCTCTGGTTGGATTTATTACCGCAGGCGATCCAAACATCTCAGATTCTTTCAGCATAATTAAAGCCATGTGCAAAAGCGGCCTGGATATTTTAGAACTTGGAATCTCTTTTTCCGATCCCACGGCTGACGGGCCTGCTATTCAGCGGTCCTCGGCAAGGGCTCTAAAGCAGGGAATAAATCTTAGAGCTGTTCTTGAAATGACCGGCAGGCTGCGTGAAGAGACATCCATACCGATTATCCTTTTCAGTTATTACAATCCTATTTACGCATACGGAGCTAAAGCCTTTTACAAAGACGCACTGGCGGCAGGAGCAGATGGAGTGCTGGTGGTTGATCTTCCGCCTGAGGAATCTGATGAAATGACCTCGCAATGGCCGGGGGATGAGCTTGACTTAATCCGCCTGGTTGCTCCGACAACTCCGTTAGAACGGATGATTCAAATTGCGCGGTCTGCATCAGGATTTATATATCTTGTTTCCAAAACCGGAGTTACCGGAAGCGACGGTCTGGACACAGAGGATATAAAGGATAAAATCGGATCGCTTCGTTCGGCAACAAAGCTGCCCATCTGCGTCGGTTTCGGAATTTCCACGGCTGATGATGTGGCTGCCGTTGCTTCCGTTGCAGATGGAGTAGTAATCGGAAGCGCTTTTGAACGTCTCATAGAAGATAACCTTGATAATCCCGATCTCGTCTCGATCCTTGCAAACAAGGTAGCCGAGTTTAAAAAAGCAACAAAAATTGTAACATCTCAATAACTCAAGTTTGATAGCCTCGTAAAAAGTCGAAAAATACCGTTTTCCGTCATTCCGGCGAAAGCCGGAACCTAGTCTTTTCAAGTAGTTGCAGACTATCTGGACTTCGGTTTTCGCCGGAGTGACGACTTTTTACGAGTGCATCAATATTGATCAATTCACATTTTAAAATCAGTATTCAGAAATATCTTTTAGACTATTTAACCATTTACCAATTGACCACGCATCTAATATGAAAACGGCCACAAATTAAAATAGTTCTTCACCTGCCACCATCGATAGGCCAAACCATTGGGTTCAAATATCATAAATACACATATGGCAAGCCCGAAGGCCGCCTCTTTAAGAAACAGAAAGTCCATAAACAGCCTTTCTCCCCAGCTGGTATCCATAAACAGCATGACAACAAGCTGCAATAACTCCATGACAACAACCATGAATATGGACCCGAAAATCGTGCCGTGGATTGAGCCGACCCCGCCGATGAGGATGACACCCACCAACCACAATGACCAGAACCAGGGAAAATGTTCGGGG
>JABMRH010000210.1 GCA_013202725.1 Desulfobacteraceae bacterium | reverse complement strand
CACCACGGAATAGGAAACTGCATTGTCTTTGATTATCTTGATGAATACTATCCTGACGTGGTTAATGAATTTCGCCGGATGGTGGACAAGCATGCCATCAGCCTTCCGCGCAACATTATTGCAGGCGTTGAAAAGGATCAGCTTGAAAAAATGGTCGATGTTGCTCTTGTTCTTGAGCCGCTCTGGGAAAACGCCTTAGGGGCCGGTTGGAAGGAAATAATGACCAGAGACAAGATAAAAGATCTGTATCAAAGGATGTAAAACAGATGCCAAAGACAGTAAAGCTTACAGAAAAACTAAATGCTTTTTTAAGGCAACTATACAGCAGAGCCCTTTATTTTCTTCTGGCTGAAGTCTATTTTGGGAAAAATCCAGCCGGCGTTCCGGACAATTCAATAGTCTTTTTTCCGTGCAGTGAAAACATCCTTTTTTGCGGATTTGCAGGAATTGTTTCCTTTAAAAACAGCAAACAGACAGGCGGTTTTGTTGACATAGCCCTGCTGGAGGATATGGTCAAAAGGGTTGAATCTTGCGGTTATAATAATTACATAAAAAACAAACAGGTTCTTGATTCAGATTATCTTGGCGGCGAAAAACACATTGCCTCCCTGGTAAAATCGGTTAAAGCATTAAAGGAACAGAATCTGTTTTATGATATATTTATAAACAAACCGATTCAAGACAGCCTTTCCAAACTTGCCGATCAGCTTTCACTGGTCATTGAAGCGGAATCAAAAGCGCTTGCAGAGAATATTGGATATCTTGATTCCGGCTCGGTAAATATTATGTTCCGGAGCATCGAGAGCCTCAGGGATATTGAATGGTGCATTACAAGGGAGATAACAGGGAATATACAAAAAATAAAAGAGTTGATTCCGGTTGCTGCCGAGCCTCCTGCTGCCTTCTCTTTCATTGTCTATAAAAAGATAAATGCCGTTTTAAACAGCATAGATTGTCTCGAGGTAAGAGGGCGGGACTCTGCAGGTGTTTCTTTGATGTTTATTCTTGGTGAAGATGAATTTAAACGCTTTAATGAAGAAATCGTCAAAGCAGGTCTATATGACCGGCTTAAAGAGCGATCTGATTATAATGTTCTTATCAACAACAGCATCAGCATACACGAGAGCGTCAGTGCAGGCGGAAAGAAGAAGACAACAATCGCTTTTACATATAAGATCGCCGCTGAAATAGGCAATCTCGGAGATAACAGTAAATTTTTACGTTCACAGGTTGCAGGCGATTTGGTTTTGCAGGCACTGATACCTTTTCCTCACCTATATCATACAGTCTTGTCACATACCCGCTGGGCTTCCATGGGAGTTATCAGCGAGCCCAACTGTCACCCGGCAGACAACAAAACCTTAAATAATCCTGCGGGAGAAAGGGGCATAATTCATGTTTGTCTTAACGGCGATATAGACAATTATATGGATCTGAAAAGCAAATATGAAGCAATGGGCGGTTTGATAGATAAAGATATTACAACAGACACCAAGATCATCCCGCTCTGGATAGACCGGTATATTCAGCAGGGCTTTGATGTGGAAGAGTCGTTCCGTCTTGCTGCCTGCGATTTCGAAGGCTCTCATGCCATATGCATGCATACCGATCTTGCTCCAGGCAAGCTTTTTCTTGCGCAGAAGGGAAGCGGCCAGACCATATTTATAGGCATGGCAAACGATTTCTACATGCCCACATCAGAGATATATGGGTTTATTGAAGAAACCGCTGATTATATTAAGATGAACGGAGAAAAGGAGATAGATAGCGTAAACGGCAAGACAAACGGTCAAATCGTTATCTTAGACCAGGCATCTGCCGGGGGTCTGGACGGTATAAGGGCGATGTTTTATGACGGCACAAGGGTTGTGCTTAAAGAAAAGGACATAAAACAGAGTGATATTACATCAAGAGACATAGACCGCCAGGGTTTTCCTCATTATTTTTTAAAAGAGATTATGGAGTCTCCGGATTCTGTGGAAAAAACCCTTCAGAACCGCTGGAAAATAAAAGACAGGGATGGCGGAAGGTATGAAATAATACTTGAAGAAAACGTCTTGCCGCAATTCATACAAAAAGCGCTGGTAAATAACAAAATAAGAAGAATTTTTTTTGTAGGTCAGGGCACGGCAGGAGTGGCAGCGATGGTGTGCGCCGATATCCTGAATTACTACCTGGAAGATCAGTCGCTGCTTATCAGCGCCATGAAAGCATCTGAACTAAGCGGTTTTAAGCTTAATGATCATGATGATGCAGTTATCATGGAAGATACTCTTGTTGTTGCTATAACCCAGTCAGGAACAACAACAGACACAAACTGCGCCATGGATATGGTGAAACAGCGTGGCGCCCACACCCTTGCCATCGTGAACCGGAGGGATTCGGATATAACATTCAAGGTGGACGGCGTGATGTACACCAGCACCGGCAGGGACATTGAGATGTCTGTTGCCTCAACAAAGGCTTTCTATTCACAGATTGTAGCCGGCGCTATTTTAGGCCTTTATATTGCTTCCCTGAAAGGGCGCAGAAATGATGTATTTGTTACAGAGGAGATAAAGCAATTAACAGCCCTTCCTTCATGTATGAGAGAGATTCTTGCCATGAGGGAGCAAATCGGCATGTCTGCGCAAAGGCTTGCCGTGAAGAAAGCGCACTGGGCAGCAGTAGGCAGCGGTCCCAACAAGGCCGCGGCGGATGAAATCAGGATAAAATTGAGCGAACTTTGTTACAAGACCATTTCTTCCGATTTTGTTGAGGACAAAAAACATATAGACCTTTCCTCGGAACCGTTGATTATTGTTTGCGCAGCAGGAACACGGGGGAGCGTGCTCGGCGATATCATAAAGGATACCGCAATATTCCGGTCGCACAAGGCAACCCCCGTGGTGATAACGGACGAAGGGGAAAACCGATTTGATAACTATGCTGAGGATGTTTTCCATGTCCCAAGGGTAAACAGTCATCTTGCGCCGATTGTAAACACCCTGGTCGGGCATATATGGGGTTATTATGCCGCTCTTGCCATCAATGACGGCTCAAGATTCATGTATAATTTCAATACAGAGATACAAAACCTGATAGATGATCATACGGCAAAAGGGATGGATGTTTACGAAGTAATACTTGAAAAATCATTTAGAGAGAGAATTGCGCAATTCTACACTGAATTTAGAAAAAAACTGCAGGACAGTTTTCCGTATGCCATTGGGTTTGAATCAGCATCGGATTTGATTCTTTTGCTTAAGTATCTGTCCGGCAGGCTGCCTGTGTCGGATTTTGAACTCGATTTCGGCATAAAGGGAACCCCTCTTAACATGTTAAACAGGCTTTTCAGGTGCCTTGGAGATTCGATAAACAGTATGGCGCGTCCTGTGGATGCGATCAAGCACCAGGCCAAGACGGTTACGGTCGGAACAAGCCGAATCAGCGAAAGAATAGAGGGAATATTGTTTGAGGCTCTTACAGTGCATCATTTAAAACTTTCACAACTGATCAATAAAAATATAGTAGTGCTGAAAAATCTGCAGGATATTGTTGCAGATATTGAAGGATCCATCCTTTACAAGATTAGCGGCCTGAACCTTCTCGGCGAACCCACGGATGAAACAACAATAGAAATACTGAATAAAGAAGGCACACTATGCGATATTCCATCTCGCGTGGAAAAGGATATAATTCTTAAAGGAACCAAAAGAATCATTGTGCGGGAAGGAAATGTCTATATAGGCATAGGGAGGCAGGATGACCGCAGCGTTATTATTATCCCCGTTATTTCAGCTTCTCGTGCCACTCCGAACATGATTGAATATCTGCTTTTGCTGCACATTTCCTTTAAGGAAGATGTTTCCATCTCTACAAAGATAAAAGCTCTTGGCGGCAAATATGAGCGGATTAAGAACATTGTGCAGGAAAACAGCGTTGCATGGGATAAACAATATATCGAACTTGTTGATATGCGGAATCTTTTTGGATTGTCGGCGGAAAAAATCGGGGAGTTTATTGTGTCCAGTCTCAAGAAGGATATTACAACGGCTTGACATGCTGTGAAACCTTTGCAAAACCATCGTTATCTGTCATTTCGACCGCAGGGAGAAATCTTAACACACTTGAACCATTAGGATTTCTCGTCGTTGACACTCCTCGAAATGACAAAATTCAAGGGT